>CAZDYN010000038.1:0-12515 GCA_964509635.1 uncultured Nitrosomonas sp.
CCATTGGTGCAGTAGGTTAGCCTTAAGTCCGGCAGACTCCTGGACGCGCATTATATCACTTCGACCGGTTAAATTAAGGAAGCCCTGAACAAGTGTCATTTCGAGCCAGAGCGAGAAATCCATTGCATAGATTATTAAAGATTCCTCACTACGTCCGGAATGACAAATGCGAGTTATTCAGAGTTTCCTTAAGACCGGCAAATAGAGCAATCAGGAACTTTCCAGACCATCGATAAAATTCTGCAGATCCTGTGGCAAGGATGATTGCAGCTTCATGCGCACACCCGATACGGGATGGGTAATACACAAGGTGTGTGCATGCAGGAACATTCGTGTCAGCTTGTTGGATCCGCCCTTGGCTAATTGTTTGTTGATTTCAAAATCGCCATATTTATCGTCGCCGGCGATCGGGAACCCGAGATGAGCGAGATGAACGCGAATTTGATGCGTGCGGCCGGTTTTTAATTCAGCATCCAGCAAGCTGAAATTTTTCCAGAACTTCAGCAATGTGAATATCGTATGCGCCTGCATCGGCTTACTGTCCTTGCGTGTCCCGGAAGATACCGCCACACGCCGCTCTCCGCCCGGCGTGACATATTTGTCGAGCGCCAGCTTGATATGCTGCTTGGCATTACGCCATTCACCTCTGACCATCACCCGGTAATGCTTCTCCATCAAGCCTTCACGAATTTGCCGGTGCAATTCAACCAGGGCACCGCGTTTCTTCGCCAGCAACAATACACCGGATGTTTCTCTATCCAGGCGGTGTACCAGTTCCAGAAATTTCCAGGATGGATTTTGCGCGCGCAACTGCTCGATTACGCCAAAACTGATACCGCTACCGCCGTGAACGGCCATGCCGGATGGCTTATCAATCACCAGCAACGCATCATCCTCATGCAAGATCGTGAAGGAAAAAAAATTTGCTGAAGTAACGGCAGCCTGCCGCGCGGGATCTTTTTCCCGGGTCCTGATGGGCGGAATTCTTATGATATCGCCTGATTGCAACCGATAACTGGCGTCTATCCGCTTCCCATTAACGCGTACCTGGCCGCTTCGTAATAATTGATACAAGTGGCTTTTGGGTACACTTCTGAAACGTTTGAATAAATAATTATCAACCCGATGATCATTCCCTTCTTCTTCAATAGACTCTTTGGTGACTAATGCAGGCAATTGCATACTATTTTCTATATTTTTGATTCTATGTGTGATCTTCAAGGCGATATGCGGATTACCGGAAAATTATAAAGATTTTGCTTATTTCTTTTTAAAATCGTTGTTGTAGAATTAACTGACCGTTAATAAATATGGGTAAACAAGACGCATCAATAAAAATTGACATAAAACAAAGTTCCGTTTGGAACTTTATGTAAAATCTGTTACCTTAAACGGGGACATTAGAACCAATAATACAGAGAATAATCAGGTTTTATTTGATTCAAAGCGATAAAAACTTTCATAAAGAATAAATCAACATACTAAGATCCATTAACAAAAAGAAATAAGTAATTGATAAATATATATTACAATAAAAATATAAAACCCAAACCTCGTCATTACAACTACGTATACCAAAAAAAACTGTCTGGAGAGATCACGGATAGTGTACCCATAAATAGAACACGTAAGGTTTGTAAATGAAACGAATGTTATTTAACGCGACCCAACCTGAAGAGTTGCGAGTTGCAATCGTCAATGGCCAGACACTGGTCGATCTTGACATAGAATCAATTAGTAAGGAACAACGTAAAAGCAATATCTACAAAGCTGTAATCACTCGAATAGAACCCAGCCTGGAAGCCGCGTTTGTGGATTATGGCTGCGAGCGTCACGGTTTTTTGCCCTTCAAGGAAATCGCCTCCACTTGCCTCGCTAAAAGCGGTGCCGGCAATGGCCGTATTCAGGATATGCTGCATGAAGGCCAGGAGTTAATCGTACAAGTCGATAAGGATGAGCGCGGAACCAAGGGCGCTGCACTGACGACTTATATTTCACTGGCTGGCCGTTACCTGGTTTTAATACCCAATAATCCCAACAGCGGTGGCGTATCGCGCCGCATAACCGGTGACGAACGCAATGATTTACGCGAAGTCATCGCGCAGCTTGAAATACCCGAGGGGATGAGTATTATTGCCAGAACCGCCGGAATCGGCCGGAGTACCGAAGAACTGCAATGGGATTTGAATTACCTGACACAGCTCTGGTATGCGATTGAAGAAGCAGCCAATAATCAGGATGGTGTTTTTCTGATTTATCAGGAAAGCAGTCTGGTTATCCGTGCAATTCGTGATTATTTCAGCCAGGAAATCGGCGAAATCCTGATTGACAGCCGTGATATCTACGAACAGGCCAGCCAGTTTATGGCTCACGTTATGCCTGCCAATGTAGACCGTCTCAAGTTTTATCACGATGATGTGCCGTTATTCTCGCGCTTCCAGATCGAACATCAGATTGAAACAGCGTATTCCAGACAGGTTTCGCTTCCTTCCGGCGGTGCAATTGTCATCGATCATACCGAAGCGCTGGTGTCGGTTGACGTCAATTCAGCACGCGCGATCCGCGGGTTGGATATTGAACACACTGCGTTGAACACCAATCTTGAGGCAGCCGATGAAATCGCCCGGCAATTGCGGTTACGCGACTTGGGCGGACTGATCGTCATCGACTTTATCGATATGGATGTGCAGCGCAATCAGCGGGAGGTCGAAGCCAGATTACACGAAGCACTGCGGCAAGACCGTGCGCGTATCCAGGTAGGAAAAATTTCACGCTTTGGCTTGCTGGAGCTGTCACGCCAGCGCCTGCGCCCATCACTCGGCGAAAGCAATTATATTGCGTGCACGCGCTGCCATGGTACCGGATTTATCCGTGGAACCGATTCTTCAGCACTGCATGTGCTCAGAATCATCCAGGAAGAGGGAATGAAAGAAAACACCAGCGCATTGCATGTGCAATTGCCGGTCGACGTGGCTACTTACCTGCTGAATGAGAAGCGTGCGGAAATTTATGATATTGAAGTACGGCAACGGATCAATATCGTTCTGATACCCAATATTCATATTGAAACACCGGCTTACACTATCACTCGCTTACGCCACGATGATATCAAAGCAAATGAATCGGTAGCCAGTTACAAGCTGGTCGAGAAAAAAACCGAGGAAATCAGTCCGGTATTTTCCGAGCAAAAAAATAAACCAGTCCGCCTTCAAGCTGCTGTGCAGGGCATAACTGCCGCTCAACCGGCGCCTAATCGCGACGACAAGTCACGCGACACATCGCTGCTGGACAAATTTTTCAGCTGGTTTAAGCCCGCAAATACCGAAGAGACAAAAAGCGGTGGCGACGGAAAACAATCGCTTGAAATTGACAGAACTCAATCACCGCAAGAGCGCGGACGCTCGCGCGGACGCCGCGGACGCAACCGGAATGAACGCGGCAAGGAAACTTCCGCGCATAAATACACCAAGCAAGGTGAGCCAGCCGATTCAGACAGCACCGCGCCTGATTCTGTCCATCCGGTAAGCAACGAACAACCGCATCAACCCGCGCCCATCCCGGAAAAAAAGAAGAACAAAAGCAAATTCGTTCGACCAATGGATGATGCGGATCTGGCAGAAAAACCGTTAGCGCATGATATTTCCGGTACAGAAACCGAAAGCGCTGAAAACGCAGGTATAAAAACCGATGAGCGCAAGCGCACGCGGCGGCATCGCAGCACCAAGCATCGCGACGACCCATCGCTGCGCACCCAGGACGCCGGGATTCCGGATACGACTACTGCGGAATCGTCAGCTGATACGTCCCGTATCGCGGAGCATTCAACCGATCTTCAACCCAACGCTGAGATAGCATTGCCGGCGCACGAGGATCCAGCCGTTGACATCAAGAAGCAATCTGCCAGAAAAGCGGCCGCCAGGACACCCGCGGCATCTCCGGATAATCGCCCGCCGGTGACTGATGCAAGCGATCAATCGCCAGTTGTTGCAACAGCAAGACCAAGCGAATTGAATGCAATCAAAGAGTTGCCGGATTTCAGCAAAAGCGGTCTGGTCATGATAGAAACGCCGCCCGAGAAGGTTGAAATGGTTACCGAAGAGATCATCACCCCCAAACGGCCGAGAAGAAGAATCAAGGAACCCGTTGTCACACAAGCCGAACCGCTGATGCAGATTGAAACGCGTGAATAAACTTCCGCAGTAATGGACAACAGGCGCATTTGATCTCAATGCGCCTGTTCCCAATTATCTCCGGCCCCCACCTCGATCAGCAGCGGCACATCAAGCCGCAAAACATTGCCCATATAATCCGGCAAGTTTTTTTTCATTAACGCAACTTCATCATCCGGCACTTCCAGAACCAGTTCGTCGTGCACTTGCATAATTAGCTTGCTGCGCAGTTTCTCCCTGTGCAGCCAGTTGCGCACAGCGATCATCGCAAGTTTGATAATATCGGCGGCGGGCCCTTGCATCGGCGCATTGATGGCAGCCCGCTCCGCGCCTTGCCGGCGATTGCCATTGGCATTGTTAATTTCGGGCAACCATAAGCGCCGCCCCAGCACGGTTTCAACATAACCCAGTTGCCTGGCTTTCTCCCGGGTTTGCTGCATATAGCTTCCAACCCCCGGATAGCGGGCGAAATACCGTTCCATATAAGCGCGGGCGGCACTGCGTTCAATGCCCAATTGTGCCGCCAGACCAAATTCCGACATGCCATAGATCAAACCAAAATTAATCACCTTGGCATAGCGGCGCTGTTCCTGATCAACCTGATCCAGCGGAATGCCCAGAATTTCCGCCGCTGTTGCGCTATGAATGTCTTCTCCGGCTGCAAAAGCCTTCAGCAGGCCTTCATCCTGAGAGATATGCGCCATAATCCGTAATTCTATTTGCGAATAATCGGCGGAAACAATCCGGTGGCCTGGCGGCGCGATAAATGCTTCCCGGATTCTGCGCCCCTCACTGGTGCGCACCGGAATATTCTGCAAATTCGGATCCGAACTGGCCAGACGGCCGGTCACCGCAACGGCTTGCGCATAATTGGTATGCACCCGGCCGGTATTGCGATCCATCATCAATGGCAATTTGTCGGTATAGGTCGATTTCAATTTGGCAAGACTGCGGTAATCGAGTAATAGTTTGGGTAACGGATAATCCAGCGCAAGCTGCTGCAACACATCCTCATCCGTCGAAGGAACGCCAGTCGGTGTTTTTTTGATAACCGGCAATTTCAGCTGATTAAACAGAATTTCCTGGATTTGCTTGGGTGAATTCAGATTGAACGGTTGCCCGGCGATACTGTATGCCTGTTGTTCCAGGGCATGTAATTTCCCGCCCAGCTCGTGGCTCTGCTTTTGCAGCAACTTATCATCCAGCAGCACACCGTTACGCTCTATCTCAAATAACACATCCAGAATCGGCATCTCTATCTCACGATAGATGTAATTCAACCGTTCGTCGCTTTGAATGCGGGGATACAGCGCCTGGTGCAGGCGCAATGTGATATCCGCGTCCTCCGCGGCATATTGCGTAGCGGTGTCAATCGCCACTTCGTCAAAACCGATACGATTAACGCCCTTTCCTGTGACATCATCATAACTGATCGTCTTGACGTCCAGATGCCGCAGCGCCAGATTATCCATATTATGCGGCCGGTGGGATTCCAGCACATAGGATTGCAGCAGCGTATCATGCGCGATACCGTTTAATTGAATGCCATGATTGGCAAACACATGCTTATCGTATTTTAAATTCTGACCTAACTTTGGTTTTGCCGCATTCTCCAGCCACGGTCTTAATTCGTTTAATACCCCATCCAGCGAGAGCTGCTGCGGCACGCCGGTATAATTGTGCGTCAGCGGTATATACGCTGCATGGTGGCTCTCAATGCAGAATGAAATGCCCACTAATTTTGCCTGCATCGGATTCAAACTGGTCGTTTCGCTATCGACCGATACCAATTGCGCGGTATCCAGCCGGGTCAGCCAATCACTCAATTCCGCCCGGGTAAAAATCGTTTGATAAGTCCCTGAATGGCCGGCGGCGGCAGTGGTATTCCCTTTACCACCCTCCCCGCCGAGGTTTTCATTCGCAACAGTTGAAACAGTTGCTCCGGATTGATGCGCGGTCATCTGCTGGCGCAGTTCCCGCAGCGATGCTTTCATATCCAGTTGTTCGTAAAGCTGGATCAATTGCCCGGTATCCTGAGGCTGCGGTGCCAGATCGGTGATTCTGACCGGCAAATCCACATCACATTTAATCGTGATCAACTGGCGCGAGGTGTCGAACCAATCCAGCGCGTTGCGTAAATTATCGCCGATCGCGCCCTTGATTTCACCGGCATGCGCAATGATGTTATCCAGTGATCCATACTGCGTCAGCCATTTGACCGCCGTCTTGGGACCCACTTTGTGCACACCGGGGACATTATCGGACGTATCGCCCACCAGCATCAGGTAATCCAGCATGCGCTCCGGCGGCACGCCAAACTTGGCCAGCACGTTTGCTTCATCCAGCACTTCATTACTCATCGTGTTGACCAGGGTAACGTGAGGATTCACCAGTTGCGCGATGTCCTTATCGCCGGTCGAAATGATGCAGCGCATACCGGTCTCGATCGCCTGTTCTGCCAGCGTGCCGATCACATCGTCGGCCTCCACGCCATCAACAATCAGCATCGGCCAGCCCATGGCACGGATACACGCATGCAAAGGTTCAATCTGCACTGCCAGATCATGCGGCATCGGCGGCCGGTGCGCTTTATAGTCGGGATAGAGCGCATCGCGGAAAGTTTTACCTTTTGCATCAAACACACACGCGCTATAATCCGCCTGGTAATCCTTGTGCAAGCGCCGCAGCATATTGAGCACACCATGAATGGCACCCGTCGGTTCATTGTTACGATTGCGCAAATCGGGTAATGCATGAAAAGCGCGATATAAATAGGATGAGCCATCAACCAGCAACAATGTTTTCATTTATAAGATTTCCTATGAGCCTACGAGATAAACCGGCCACGCACTTGTCTGTGGATAAACCCTGGTCAGCAAAAGAATCATGGCGCCTGTTTGGAATTATGGCAGAGTTTGTCGAAGGAACAGAACGTCTTGATACCATTCAACCCGCTGTCAGCATTTTTGGCAGTGCGCGTACCCACCCCGACAGTCCACACTATAAATTAGCCGAGCAAATTGCCAAACAACTTTCCGATGCCGGTTTCGCGGTCATTTCCGGCGGCGGTCCGGGTATCATGGAAGCGGCCAATAAAGGCGCGTTTTACGGTAAATCGCCCAGCATCGGTTTAAATATTCAATTGCCTCACGAGCAGCATCGCAATCCCTATCAGGATATCAGTCAAACTTTCCGGCATTTCTTTGCACGCAAGTATATGTTTGTCAAATTTGCCACCGCTTATGTCGTACTGCCCGGCGGCTTCGGCACCTTGGACGAATTAATGGAAGCTCTGACACTGGTGCAAACCGGAAAAACCCGCAAGATGCCGATTATTCTGGTTTATTCGGAATTCTGGCGCGGATTGCTTGATTGGTTTCAGCAGGCCTTGATTGCCGAAGGCTTTATTTCCGCTGAAGACATGAATCTGTTCCAGATCATTGATGAACCGGATCAGGTCGTCAATGCCATTTTCCAGTATTATGAAAGCAGCGGATTCGAACCGACCGCCGCTGAGCGGGAAATTCAGCTCAATCTTTAACCGTCCCCTGCGAATTTAGGTAGAATACCCCATAATCCTGACCCACCGGGAATCAACATGTACCTGTACCGACTTATTTTTATACTGGTGTTAAGCTCTGCACTACCTGTCATGGCGGAATCCGGGCAGCCAAAGCAAGTGAAGAAGCCTTCCCATCCGGATAATTTGATCCCATTGCCTGAAATTCCCGAGTTACCTGCTGATTTAACCGATCCGCCGCCGCTCCCTCCCGATATCCAGGCGGATCCCGAGCTGGAAACGGAGGTTACCATTATCCAGCGGGGAGAAGATACCATCGAGGAACATCGCGTCAATGGCGAGCTTTTGATGATTAAAGTTATTCCGCGCATCGGCCCGCCTTACTACCTGAAAAAAAATACCGCCAGGGATTATCACAATCATCCGGGAGAAGCAGGCATTGATGTCAGCCCGCCGATGTGGCAATTATTGAAATTCTAAATTTAAAAGAGCGCAAGCATATGTAATACGATGAAACCTTCCTGTTTCCACTTTTCCGCCTTTATATTCCGCTAACCCATGTCTGTTTTTACACCCGTTACCGATAGCCAGCTCACAGTCTGGTTGCAAAATTATGCGCTGGGTCAGCTTGCCCATCTGCAGGGCATCTCTTCCGGTATTGAAAATACCAATTATTTCGTCACGACCACGCAAGGCAAATTTGTCTTGACGCTGTTTGAAAAACTGACCAGCGATGAACTGCCGTATTATCTGAATCTGATGGCGCATCTATCCCGCAATGGCATCCCCTGCCCGGCGCCAGTTCCCAGACTGGATCAAAAACTGCTGGGGGAATTGAACGGCAAACCGGCAACGATCGTAACCTGCCTGCCGGGGCAATCCGTCACACACCCGACTGCAGCGCAATGCGCCGAAGTCGGCAAGGTACTGGCCCGGATGCATCTGGCCGGAAGCGCGTATCCCGGAAAAATGGATAATCCGCGCGGTTTACCCTGGTGGCAAGCCAGAGCACCTGAAATCACGCCTTTTTTATCCGCCGGCGAAAAATCCCTGCTCGATGCCGAGTTGAATTTTCAAACAACGCAACAACCGATGACACTCCCCGGCGGCGTTATCCATGCCGATCTATTCCGCGACAATATTCTGTTTGCCGGTGACAGCATCGGCGGTGTCATCGATTTCTATTTCGCCTGCAATGATGCTTTTTTGTACGATCTGGCGATTACCGTCAATGACTGGTGCATGACTGAAAACAAAATCCTGGACGAATCCTGTACACTTTCGCTGATTGAGGCCTATCATGCCATGCGCCCGCTCACCGCCGCCGAGCACGATGCCTGGCCTGTCATGCTGCGCGCCGGTGCATTGCGTTTCTGGATTTCCCGGTTGTACGACTTTCATTTACCGCGCCCGGGAGAATTGACACATGCCAAGGATCCGGCGCATTTCAGGGAAATATTGAAAAATCATGCAACGGATTCAATAAAACTTCGGCAGCTTTGGATATAAATCATCGTTAAAACTGTTTATCGAAATTAACTGGAGAATCATCAATGGAAATTCATCAAGTCAATGCAAAACAGGGATTGCAATGGATCTTAAGCGGTTTTTATCTGTTCCGTAAAACGCCGTTGGCCTGGGTTTTTGTTTGCTTTACCTTGATGCTGATCGCCATGTCCATGTCGTTGATTCCGCTACTGGGAAAATTTATTTTCACCTTGATTTCACCCGTCTTCCTGGCCGGAATCATGCTGGGCTGCAAAGACATGGAACAAGGCAAACCACTCGCAATGGCGCATTTATTCGTGGCCTTCAAAACCAATTCCGCGCCTTTAATCACGATTGGCGGTATCTATCTGATCGGACAGATTCTAATCATCGGTCTGGTCATGCTGATCGGCGGCTCCCAGATGACAGACATGCTGTTATACGGAAAAAGAGTTGATGAAAGTGAGCTGATGGGGGTGATGAGCAGCATGCTGACATCTTCACTGATTGCATTGACACTTTCCATTCCGCTGATGATGGCCTCCTGGTTTTCGCCCCTGCTGGTGGTATTTCATAACACACCCCCGATTGTTGCCATGCAAAGAAGTTTTTTTGCCTGCCTGAAAAACTTTATCCCGTTTCAGGTGTATGGCATCACACTCATTGTGCTGACCATCATCAGCGTGATGCCTTACGGTGCCGGACTGGTCATTCTGATTCCTACCATTTTCGCGTCCATTTACGTCAGTTACAAAGATATTTTCCTAAGCGAGCCGCTCCGCTTCAAGAACCAGGAATCCGCAGCTTATTATGAAAAAGAAAAATTTATCAATACTTGTGAAGAACCATCAAAGAATTAAAATGAAATAAAACTGGAAGCAGCCGCTACTGAAAATAAATTACCGGATAACAGCGAGACCGTTCAATGCGCGCAATGCCAGTTGCGTATCCCGCGCAGCGAAGCGATTGAAGATAACGAACGATTTTTTTGCAGCGAAGAACACCGCCAGCAGTATCAGGCTGCGAATATAAAAGAAAACTGAGCGTACCGCCCGTAATTATTTATTTGCATACATTACTATATTATTCATATTGTTATGATTATTAATCAACGGCAGTAAATGATCACGGCTTTCCATGCAAAATACTTCGCACACGACCTTACACGGCGGCATGCACCCGATGGCATCGGCCGGTTATCGCAATCACTTTTTGATGCCAGCGTCGACCTGAATCCACACCAAATTGAAGCAGCGCTGTTTGCTTTGAAATCACCCCTATCGAAAGGTGTTTTACTTGCTGACGAAGTGGGTTTGGGAAAAACGATTGAGGCAGGAATTGTATTGTAGAAGAAATTGCTTTGCTGCCGGAACTGGCTGCATGGGCACGAAGTATCGGTACGGATACCAAAACGCACAGCCTTTTGACAGCTTTGGATATCGGCTTTGAGCAAATGGCCTCAACTGGTGCACAGCGTAAGGCACTGATTTTTACAGAATCGCGCCGCACACAAATTTATCTCAAAGATTATCTTGAAGCCAATGGCTATGCAGGCCAGGTTGTTCAATTCAGCGGCACCAACAACAACCCGGAAGCCACTGCCATTTATGAAACTGCCTCGATGCCAACCAAGGCACAGGACGCATTGCCGGTTCCAGAGATATCGATATCCGCACCGCACTGATTGAATATTTCCGCGATCAGGCCGGCATCATGATTGCCACCGAAGCAGCAGCCGATAGGAATTCTGTTCATTTCAGCAACGGCAAGCCAGGCTTGCGACTAATCTCGACGAACAGCATGAAATCCAGAAGCAGATCCAAAAACTGGAAAAACAACAACGACGCCAACGGCAGGAAATTTTTCAGGTGGAAGACAGCATTATTGAACAGCGCAATGCCCTGATAGAATGGCTGGAGCAGCCCGCGTCCAATCAACTGTTCACGATAGCCTGGAAAGTGGTATGACATGCCGCTGATATCGACATAATCCCGGAATATGTCGATATAATATGAAATTATCGACATATAATATTGACGTGTCACTCGTATCGACATAACCTTGTAAAGTGTCGACGAAACAGAAAAATATAAACATGATCAAAATTACCTGGGAACCTGATCAACCCTATAACACGCTGCCAGTATTGCCACCCGCAGTTGATTTGGAAACCAAGGCTGTCTTGAAGCAGTGTATTGCAGCAAGAACGGCATTGGCTGAACTTAAGCAAGCTGCTGAGTTGATACCCAATCAAAGTATGCTGATAAACACGTTGCCATTGCTGGAAGCTCGTGCCAGTTCTGAAATTGAAAATATCGTAACGACCACTGACAAACTGTTCCAGCACTTAAATCATGAGGAAGCCCGGGCAGACCTCGCCACAAAAGAAGCTTTACGCTATAGCCATGCCTTACTGAAAGGTTATGTTGCCTTACGTGATCGCCCATTGAATACCACCACCGCAGAAGCGGTATGTAGTCAGATCAAAGGTGTTGAAATGACGGTACGAAAAGTGCCGGGTACTACATTGACGAATGAGCGGACCGGTGATGTGATTTACACACCACCGGTTGGTGAGCAGCTTCTTCGAACACTTCTTGCCAATTGGGAACGTTTTTTACACGAGCATATTGAACTGGATCCATTGGTACGCATGGCAGTCGCGCATTACCAGTTTGAAGCAATTCATCCCTTTACGGATGGCAATGGCCGCACGGGACGGATACTCAACAGCTTGTTTCTGATTCAGGAAAACCTGTTGACTTTGCCTATCCTGTATCTCAGCCGTTACATCATTGCTCACAAAGCCGATTACTATCACCTGCTATCAAAAGTAACACGGGAACAGGCATGGGAAGAATGGTTGATTTATATACTCAAGGGCATAGAAGAAACAGCGATCTGGACGATAGCTAAAATCGGTGCAATTCGCGCGCTATCAGATCACACGCGCGAGCATATCCGTTTGAAAGCGCCCAAAATATACAGCCATGAACTGGTCAACCTGATTTTTGCCTTGCCCTATTGCCGCATTCAAAACTTAAGCGAAGCCGGAATCGCAAAACGCCAGGCTGCCTCCAGTTATTTGAAAGCGCTGGTCAGTATTGATGTGCTGGTAGAAAAGCAAATTGGACGGGAAAAGCTATTCATTCATCCCAAGCTGATGCAATTATTGACTCATGAACACAATCGCTTTACACACTACCCATAACAAAAAACCATGAGCAAATACGACGACCTCGTTAAGAAGCTGAAAGAAATATTCCAGATCGACCGGCCTGAACTGGATTTCGGCATCTATCGCATCTTCAATGCACGTGCGGCGGAGATTAACCATT
>CAZDYN010000039.1:0-12398 GCA_964509635.1 uncultured Nitrosomonas sp.
TACTTGAGAAATAATTTAAATCAGACCCATGGTCTGGACGAACTGGCGCAATACAGCAAGATGAGCCGCCGTACCTTCACGCGGCAATTTTACAAGGCCACGGGGATGTCTGTTGGTGAATGGCTGATAGCAGAACGCATACAGCGCAGCCAGGAACTGCTCGAATCCACTTCCCTGCCGATCGACGCCATTGCGGAACAGGCCGGTTTTCAATCCGCCAAGTCGTTGCGCCAGCATTTCAAGCACAGGCTTGATGTCACGCCGAGTGAATGGCGCAAAACCTTTCAGGGTAAACGACCGGCAACAATCAACAATCGGGCGACTCATGTTTGACAACTGTTTCCCCCTGTAGCCGTGCAGGCGGCACTCCACGATCAGGTTGTGAAATAAGCAACCGGGTGGCCTTTTAACTTTTATTAATTTTAGTTTATGGAGAATTATTTATGGCAGGTTATGTTGATGAGGTCGTTATTCCTTACGATCGGGATCTGGGCCCCGTCCTTTTTGATCGCTATGGGTTAGATACCGCACGGCGCATTGCGGAACAATCGCCTCGCGATGTGTTGGAGATTGCGGCCGGCACCGGCATTGTTACCCGTCATTTGCGTAACTTGCTGGCCACAGAGACCCGCCTGACTGCGATTGATATCAGCGATTCGATGATGGATCTTGCACGCACAAAATTTCTCCCCGGCGAACAGGTCACATTTCAAAATGCAGATGCTACGGCGTTGCCGTTCAGTGACAGCACGTTCGATGCGGTGGTCTGCCAGTTCGGGATCATGTTCTTCGATCAGGAAACGGCGTTTCGCGAGGCTTACCGGGTGTTGAGGCACGGAGGCCGCTATTTGTTTCGCGTCTGGGATTCGGAAAGGTACAATCCATTCGCCAGTTTGAGTTTTGAGGTCTTGAAGCAATTCTTTCCGTCGGATACGCCCCGGTTTTTGTTCGATCCTGTCTCCTGCCACCAGATTGATCCGCTCAAAGAGCAATTGATAAACATTGGCTTCGATCCCATCGTGATCTCGGTTCATCGACATGAATACGATATTCTCGATGTGCCGGCCTTCGCGCGCGCACTGGTGTATTCGCCAGTTCTTTTTGAAATCAGAGACCGTGGCGGCGTTGACCCCGATGAGATCGCAGAGGCATTGACAGAAGCGTTTAAAAAAGAATATGGCTCAAATCCCATGCGCTATCCGATGCAAGCCATACTGTTCGAAACAGAAAAGCCCTAAGTTTTGATATACCACCATCTCGCTCTTACTCAAAGAAGAAACGGTGGGCATTCAGCGGTACTGGCATTGTCCAGAAGTTATCAATCAGCGATCAGGCATTGATTGAGAAGTCCTGGCAAAAACATCGTGCAGCCTTACAGCCTGTCGGAATTATTTGGAATTACCGGGCCTGCCGCACCCGGAAAGATCCGGCCAATATCCAGGAATTGGCTTGCATAAAAATAAGCAATCTGCTTATTTTAATTCTGACTCATTCGCGGTATAGTAAAATCATGTGTCTGTTTTATAACAATTTATGGAATGGATAGTGAAGTCCGCATTACAAACAACACCCCGGATCTTCAGGTTAATCGATCACTCTCTGTAAATTGTTAAGCGTTTGCTTGAACGAAGATAAGAAACAACGTCATTTGCAACTGAACCGTCAACCCCGGCAGGCCCGTTCTCATCAGGCGCTGCAAGCAAGTTTCACGGCAGTGTTGTTATATTTCTGTCATATATCCTTGCTATGCTGAGGTTATCACCATCAGTGAGGAGTGAATTCAAATGCGGCAACCTGAAACCCGGATCGATCTTAACGTCAGTCATCACGCAAGCAGGCAAGGAAATAATCATTCATTTTATGAAACAGGTCAATTAAGACGCGCAAAAATGCATGTGGCGCGCCTTATCGATGTCATTGATGATAAAAAAGTACTCTCCCCCGCCCTGTACCAGCTACTGGAAGCTAGTCTCATCCTGGAAACAACAGATACCGGGAAGCTTGCTGCCTACCTGAAAAAACCGCCTGCCATGATTCACGCCGAGTTGCGGAGAATTCACGCAATACTGAGGACATACCAGGCAATGCCGGGAGATTTTTAGTTTTACTGATCCTCAAAGATAAAAACGGCATGTACGACTTTTTTTCTCTCGATCATAAGAAGGAGAACGACGCGATGCAAAGCAAAGTAACTGAAGCAGATACCCGGAAATCCGGTGCCAGATTGTCCAAGGCTAAGGGAAGCGCGGCGAAAAATCCGGTGATCAACGAAAAACAAACCAGGCGCCAGGAAATGATCGCGACCGCCGCTTATTACCGTGCCGAAAAACGCGGCTTCAAAGGCGATGAGATGGACGCCGTGCAAGATTGGCTGGAAGCTGAAACGGAAATCGACAATGAGCTGGATATGTTGGATGTAAATGGCAGGGATTTCCGGTTTCTGGCAAACAAATCCGAGTAAATCCGGGGCATATTGCAGCGTGTTTTGATTTTTTATTTTAACAGCGCAAGATCATCAACACATCGGGTTTACTGCAAATACTTCGAGAACCATCCGGCAGCCAGTTGCGCCGCTTGCTCCAATGTGCCCGGTTCTTCAAACAAATGGGTCGCACCAGGCACGAGCATCAGTTTCTTCTCGCAATGCATTAACGCATAAGCCTGCTCGTTCAGTTCGATCACACCGTAATCCGAACCGCCAACGATGAGCAGCACCGGCGCGGCCACCTGGCTTAAGGCAGCCTCCCCCGCCAGATCGGGGCGTCCGCCGCGCGACACCACGGCGGCAATCACTGCCCCCATTTCCGCTGCGGCCTGCAATGCCGCAGCTGCGCCGGTGCTGGCGCCAAAATAGCCGATTTTTAGCAATTGGGTTTCCGGGTTAGCCTGAATCCAGGCTGTAGCGGCCAGCAAGCGGCGCGTCAAAAAATCGATATCGAAGCGCATCGTATAATCCTGATCTTCCGTGCGCGTCAGCAAATCGAACAGCAGCGTGCCGATGCCTTGCTGCTGCAATGCCTTGGCCACGAAGGTGTTGCGCGGACTGAAACGGCTGCTGCCGCTGCCATGTGCAAACAACACGATACCCGATGCCTCGGGCGGCAGCACCAGTTCGCCGCTCAGATCAACGGAACCGGCTGGAATCATTACGGTTGTCATGCCGATACTCCTATTCTGACCGGTATACGTTGCCTGCCGAATTGTCCGGAAAATTGCTCAAAACGACCCGCAACGGCGGCATGGCAGTTCTCGCAATGCCCGTCCGGCGTCAGGTGATATTGCCGGATTTCATACCAATCGCGCACAATGACAGCACTTCCGCATGCCGGACAATACGTTGTATCGCCTTCAATATGATGCACGTTGCCGGTGTACACATAATGCAACCCGGCATCGAGCGCGATCCTGCGTGCCTGAATCAGCGTTTCAGGCGGTGTGGGCGGTATATCGTCCAATTTGTAATCCGGGTGAAACGCGCTGAAATGCAGCGGCACATCGGCGCCCAGCTCTTTCATGATCCAATGACTCATGGCCTTGATCTCATCCGCCGAGTCATTCAGACCCGGAATCAACAATGTCGTCAATTCAAGCCACACATCGGTTTCATGTTTCAGGTATTGCAATGTTTCCAGCACAGGTTGCAGATGCGAGCCGGTTTGCTTGACATAAAACGCTTCGGTAAATGCCTTGAGATCAACATTGGCGGCATCCATTCTGGCAAAGAAATCACGCCGCGGCTGCGCATGAACATAACCCGCTGTCACGGCAACAGTCTTGATACCCTTGGCATGACAGGCATCCGCCACATCCATGGCATACTCGGCAAAAATCACCGGGTCGTTGTACGTAAAGGCCACGCTCTTGCAGCCATACTGCTCCGCGCAACGCGCAATGGCTTCCGGGCTGGCCTGATCGAGCAGCTTGTCAAAACTGCGTGACTTGGAAATATCCCAGTTCTGGCAAAATTTACACGCCAGATTGCAACCGGCTGTGCCAAATGACAGAACGCTGCTGCCGGGATAAAACTGGTTCAAGGGTTTTTTCTCGATGGGGTCGACACAGAAACCGGATGAGCGCCCATAGGTCGTCAATACCATCACATCGCCGGCACGCCCGCGCACAAAACAGGCACCACGCTGCCCCTCGTGCAATTTGCAATCGCGCGGACACAAATCACACTGAATCCGGCCATCATCCAGCCGGTGCCAGTATTTTGCCGGATATTGCTCTGCGGCACTAATCGGCTCATCCATGCGTATACTCCCTGGAATGATCGGCTTCACACCATTTACTGACGGTATAGCGCGACAGCTTAATGCCTTCGGCCCAGAAATCATCAGACAAGCGGGCTTTCGTCTTCAGCTTGGCGAGAAACTGTTGCGGTTGCGGCAAGCTTTCCCAGACCTGCGGTAAGAATGTGCTGCGGTAAGGTCCATATTCAAACACAATGCCGTCAATATCCGGGCGCAATTGCGCCAGCGCATCGGCCTCGCTGGCAAACCTGAGCGGCTGCAATTCAGACAATAAGGAAACTTCAACACTGACCGAATCCAGTTCATCTGCCGCCAATGGCATGAAACGGGGATCGTGCAAGGCAGCCGATACGGCATTGCTGCTCACGTCTTCCAGCAACGGATCGCACGCTTGCAGGGAACCGATGCAACCGCGCAATTCACCCCGTTGCATCAGCGTAACAAACGTTGCTCCCGGCCGGGAAAGCCAGAACATATAGTCATCAACCGCTGCGGGCTCACAGCGCACGCGTAATGCGCCGGAAATAGCGGTACGTGCAATTTGCAACAATATTCTTCCCTGCTCATTTTTCTCAATCGAACTGGCCATATCCCATCCTTTCTTAATTAAATGCAATTGCTGCATAACCCACCACTTGATCCCGCGATCCCGCGGTATCCCCCGAGTTTCGCAAATCCAGCAAATGCGGTGTCAGATGATGTTCCCGGGCGGCAATGATCAAACCGTCGATAGGAATACTGCCGCATGCCTGCTCGTGATCGACCGGCTGCTGCAAACGTAATATGGTTTGAACGGTTTCCTTGTCGACGCGCTGAGCGGTTGTATAGGGTAAATAATGCGACAGATCGGAGCTGATCACAATCAAGGTTTCCGCGCCACCCCACAGATACTCCAGCACTTCGGCCACGGCTTGCGCTGATGTCATGCCTACCGCCAGCGGCAGCAAGGTAAAATCCCCCAGGATGCTTTGCAAAAAGGGTAACTGCACTTCCAGGGAATGTTCCATGGCATGCGCTTCCCTGCTGACGGTCACTTGCGGCAAATGCGCAATCGCCTGCGCCAGTTCTTTATCCAGCTTCACGCTGCCGAGCGGCGTATCAAAAACATCCGCGCCCGGCAACGCTAGTCCATGCACGGCCACGCGATGCGCAGGGCCCAGCAATACCACGCGTTGAATCGTGGCAGCAACGGAACTCAGGCTGGCATACGCCGTTGCGGCGATAGCACCTGAATACACATATCCGGCATGGGGAACGATCAATGCCTTCGGTTTGAGATCATGCAATTCCGCATTGGCAAGCAAGTGCCGCACCTCCTGCTTGAGCTGCCGTGTATCGGCGGGATAAAACAAGCCTGCCACCGCGGGGGAACGAACAATCGTAGTCATGACGCTGTCTTCTCCGGTTGTATCATCAATGAGTGTATAAGACACAAAATCAAGGAAAAGATTGCAGCTACCCGGCTCACTCGCATTCAGTGCTGCGATTGGATTCAGTATGCCATTTCAAATACTGAGTTCCATTTCTTTGATGACGCAGCGATAATCCATGCCGTTTCAGTGCCGCCGGATCATCGTCATGACAATGAATAACTGCTTACCACCCGTCCCGGTAAATAGCCATCAGAGCGCTTGCATGATCGGCAAACCGGGTGATGCTATGCCGGTCAATTCTCACATCCTCCAGATCCACATTACTATTAGGCAGAACCTCTTGCGTATCGAAATTAAACTGAATCAGCGGTGTTACATGATGAGAATCCAGATATAAATTTCCGGTACTGTCGGTATTGGAAACCGGGTCATGAACATCGGCAATGACATAAATTAATTCCTGCAACTGCTCGTTTGTCAGTGTGATGGAATACGTATCAAAGAAATGATCCGGAACGGGCGAAGAATTAAATGCGAATGTTTCCAACCCCAGAACAGCGCCGACGGCTTGCGCCAGCCCGCCGCCCAAGGAATGTCCTGCCACGGTAATTTTAACGCCGGGATGTCCGTTGATTACATCCTGAGCAAATCTGAACGCATCCTTGAATTGGTCGCTCACTGTGCCGGTTCCTATGGCCAAATCCGCAATGGCATCGCGGGCGACATCTTCCAGTTCCTTGAATGAGCAAGGAAAATCGCAGGTTTCCGTGCCACGGAATACCAGCGCCAACTCATTGGTATCGAGGTTTTCATAGACACCGGCATCCATTCCGGAGCTTTTCCCGATGGATTGGATTAACTGCCAGGAACCAACAGTCACGTTATCGAAGTCATAGATCGCATCAGCCAGTTGCGCATAGGGAATCGACCGCCCGAGCAAATCAACCGCGCGCCGTTCCTCGGGAAGCAGCAAACCGTAAGGCTTCCAGTTGGAACCCGGAACATACTCGGGATAGCTATAGCGTGCAACGGCTCCCAGCTCAAACACGGAAACCGCATCGGCCGTATCGTCATCGGCATCCGTCACCCAGGTCAGATTAACCGTATAACGCTCAGTCCCGTACAGTTTCGGTATATCAAGCTTGGGCAAAACCAGTAACCCGGTGAGCATCGAGAAAGCAGGACTGTTTGCTTCGGAAGCATCGTCCAATTCCGCACTGACCAGTTTAAACCGGTTCGGATTATCGCTGCCCAGCCATTGCAGGCTCGCTGCATATAATTGATCCCCTGATGAATCGGTCACGATGACTTTTTGCAAGCAGGCCAGCCCGTTTGACTCAAAAAAAGTCGCCGGCGCGGTCAAATTCGAGCAATCATCGGCCGCCCGCGCCATGGTTGCGGCAACCATCAGTGCGGCAAGGCCGGTTAAGTTGATTAAATGTAAATACCTGTTTTTCATGGATTGCTCTATGGGTTGGGTTGATCGGGTTATTGCAGTTTAATCATAATCAAAAAATATGTGAACACATTTCACGTCATCAACGAGCCGCCGGATTCCCCCTGCACATTCACCCATAAATGCGGCAAACCGAGCGCGCTCAGCCAGGCAGGCCCTTCTTCGCCTTTCAGCATGCCGATCGTCGAAGCGCTGCCCGCGACCACGCAGAACTCGCCGATGACGCTGACCGCCGCCATATAATGGACCGGCCAGCCAGTCTTGGGGTTGAGCACATGACCGTAGCGGATACCGTTCAACGTGATACAGCGCTCGTAGTCACCACTGCTGGCCAGGGCGCCGGAATGCAGCAACAGTGTTTGCAGCACGCCGCCGGGGATGCGCGGATGGCGGATGGCGATGCGCCAGGGGCTGCCGTCGTGATGCGGGCCGATGATTTTGATATCGCCGCCGAGATTGACGATGCCATGATGAATGCCGGCATCCCGGCACAGGGAAGCGGCGCGGTCAACGGCGTATTCCTTGACCACGCCGCCAAAATCAATTTCCATGCCGGGAACGGCGAATGCCAGAACCGGCCGCTGCCAGCTTACTTTGTGCCAGCCGATCTTTTGCAGCAAAGACTGAATGATTTCCTGATCCGGTATTTTCCCGGATTTGAAATCCCAGGCGCGGCGCAGAATACCGCAAGTGATATCAAACAGGCCATCGCTCTGCTGGTAGCAGGTGGCGGCGTAATCGAGCAGTCCGGCGGTTTCCTCGTCCACGCTGATGTGACCGCCCTGCGCCGCAACGCGGTTTATTCCGGATAACAAGCTGTCTGCCCGGTAGCGGGAATATTTCGCTTCCAGGCGACATACATCCTCCATGACCACTTTGGCGGCGCGCTTCGCTTTCCTGCTGCTGCCCGCATATAGCTGAATCGAGCAAGGCGAGCCCATCGCTTTAAAGTCGTAATGGTAATAGTTCAACTGCGCCATGCTATTTCAATTCCGGAAACTTCGCATAATCCGCATTTGTCATTCCGGACGTTGCAAGGAATCTTTGTTAATCACGCGGATAAGTTTCCCGCACTGTTCGAACTGACAGTCATTCACCGGCTGCGCTAAAACTGATAGCTCCAGGTTGCCGACAATGCGCCTTTGCGGTCAAGCTGGAATCCGTTGAAGTCGTTGCCTACCGGCTGCAACCATTCAAAACCCAACCGGTTACCGGCAAACCGTCCGCCGGGAATCCTGGCGTTCAGCCCCAATCCGATATCCCAGAATTGCCCGCCATAATTCGCCGGGAAATCCATCGGCCCGATGCGCGCGTTAAATACATTGAAATCCCGCTGTACCGCCCCTTGCCAGGTATACGCGCCACGCACCGAGGCAGTCAGCCAGCGCGCCAGATCGTAACCGCCCCAGGTTGTCGCCTGAAAAATATCGCCCAGGCGATAACCGGATTTGTTCTGGTCTTCCATGCGTTTGACGCCGCTTAATTGCGCGCCCCAGGACCAGCGGCTGTAATCACCGGCATAGGTCAGACTCGGCAGAAAATCCCATGTGCCGCTGCCCAGTTGCATGCCAAAATGAATCAGTCCGCCGTCAATCTGGAATATGCGGCGCAATTCGATATCCACTTTTCCGGTAGGCGCGCTGAGCCCGAGATTGACATGCACGCGGTGACCCGGAATATCCAGCAGCTTTACCAGGGATGAGATATAGGTATCCCCGACGGCACCCGTCTCATGACCGGCAATGCCGCTGTGCTCATGCACGCCCGGCACAGGCGCCGGGCGCCCGGCCAATTGGCGCAGATTCATATCCATCGTCATGAAGGTCGGCATCAGCATGACATTGAACCACTTCGCCGGCGCATACATGATGTCAAGCATGTGCATGCTCATGTTCATAAAAGTAGGCGTGAAACGGCAGGGGGCCGTATCGCTGCATCCTTGTGCAACAATCGTCTGGTCGCTTACTTTATGGCCGCCGTGCATCATGCTGCCATTGGTCCAGCTATGCATAAACCGGTATCCGGCCATGAAATCTCCGGCTTTGTCCAGCATATGTCCGAACATGATGCCAGCCGGAGGAATCCTGTGATGATGGTGTCCCGGCGAATCCCGGTGTTGATGGGAAGAGCTGGCGAAAGGCAAGGATGAATTGACTGAATCCATGCCAAACTTCAACGCCGCGTTCGCCACATAGTAATCAAAATCGGCAAAACTGTTACTGCCACTACCTATCTGCATTGCGCTGGCGCGTGTGTAGTATTCAAAACCGGCTTCCAGCGCAACACCTTTCATAATCATTTTGTTCAACGTCACCCCGCCGCTTAATGCGCCAAAACCCGCCAGCCGGTGATCACTGGAAAAATTACCGGGTAATTTCCCGGCATCGAACAACGTTGTTTTAGGCTGTATATCCAGCAGCGCTTCGTTGACCGGATTGCCAGCCTGATCGATCAGATTGAAATTCGCGTCGCGAAAATACTGCACATTGGGATTGTTGGCATCGATCCAGATTTGCCGACCTAAACCATCCACCTCATTCCTGCGGTAGTTCTGCTGAGAAAATAAATAAGGTTTATAGAAACTGGCAGCATCCTGCGAGTAATACCGGATCCGCGGAATCAGCGTCCAGCCGCCGCCAACCGGCTGCACCCAGTTGGCATCAAAGGTGTGCGTATTGATGCCCCAGTCATCCGTCGATAGCCGGTAACCCAGGTGCAGGGCGGCATCAAATGCATTGATATACTGGATATATTTGGTACTGACAGCGACTTGATTGCGGATATCGGGCCGTTGCTCGAGCAGCGCGCGCATATCCCCGGTAACCGGAGTGGTCTGATTATTGTTCAGGACAGCGGGATCGACAAAAATCACCGTCATGACCTTGTACGGATTCTCCATATACCCGTTACTGCGGGTATAACCGACATTAGCCTCGAGCAAGGCATTCTTGTTCAGAACTTGCGTCACACCGAGATTGCCGCTCCAGTCATGCCGGTCACCCTGCAAAATCTCTGAGCCGCCACGGCTTTCAATCTGGCGGGAAAATGCATTTTTAGTGATATAAGGCGATGCATCATGATCCAGAATAGCACTGATATTGCTGCTGCTGTATCCTCCGCCGAATTTGACGCTGGTCAATTTCTGATTGAAATCCGCCCGCCCGCTGATATTGCCAAAGCTTGATTTATAGTCCCTTTCTCTTGAAAAACCGCCGCTGACATTCAAGGCCGCTTCGTTCCATTCCCGGCTCAGACCGAAATTGGCCTGGTTGCGGGTTTCCGGGGAAGCGGAAGAAAGAACCATCACCGAACGCGAGTCCCGGTTCAAATCCTGCCGCAGCGGATTAAAATCCCGGTCCAGCAGAACCTGGCCATTGATGATCGGAGATGCGCCGGCTACCGTAACTCCCGCGGGGGTATTGGCCAGTATGGGCCGGTTGCCATTTGCCGCCAGCGGCGAGATGGTAACCGGCGTTGCTCCCGACCAGGTATCCTGCGTATAACTGAAGTTGAATTTGGTGCGGTCGGTAAGGGAGAAAATGCCGCTGCCGTGCAGCACATCGGCAGTAATCGGTTTCAAGTTGTTAGGAACGCCGTATAAATCGCGCTTCCCTTCCTGATAACGGCTGAACTGAAAATTGATCCGGTCTGAATCGGATGCATGCGCGGGTGTCAGCAACAATCCCGGCAAAACCAGCGCAGCCGAAGTCAGCGCCTGCAATGCCTTATTGTTTACGGAAGAAGCTTGCGAGGATGATTGATACGCGGGAACCTGGGAAGATATTCTCTTTTCTGAATGTGACCGGCGGAAATCTACAATCCGGTGCGCACCATCACCCCTTTGTGATTTCTTCTTGTTGTTAGCCACTCTCTATTGAAACAAATTAAGAAACGGTTTCCAGGTTCAGTAACAACCGCAGCCGCCGCCGCCATCTCCGGAATGAGTACTGGCAGCCGCTTCCCGGCTATTATAATTATGCGATCGAACCGCGCTTTGCAATGGATAGGGATCCAGCGCCATGTGCGGTTTTGCCAAATTACCGCGTTCCCACACCGGCACGTTGACACAGCCCGGCAATCCGGCGCTCATTATAAACATGGAAACAACACATATATTTTTTTTTATCCGCATGGTTGCTTTGATCAGGGCTGCTCGGTCAGGAATTGCTGCACCATCAGACGCAACTGCTCGGTTTCCCCTTGGCGGAATCCCTGGTGAATATAACGGACATTGCCTTTCCGGTCTATCAGATACGATGACGGCATGGCGATCACTGCAAAATTCTGGGCGCACTGTTTGGTTTGATCCGCGACAATATCGAATTCCACCGGATACTTGTCCAGAAACGCTTGCGCATCCGCTTTCTTTTCATCCAGATTGACGCCGATGATGCGCAGCCCCTGCGCCTTGAATTCATGCTCCAGTTGATTCAGGAATGAAAAAGATTTGACACACGGCGGACACCACGAAGCCCAAAAATCCACATAAACCACTTCGCCCTGGAATGCATGCAAGCCTTGCGCAGGCGCGCCATCCAAGGTGGTAAAAGCGCAATCCGGCGACGGTTTATTCATTTGCTGCGCCGCCATTGAATAAGAAGCAAGGAAAACCGCAATCGAAATGAATAGTGCCGATCGGGTAAGGGAAACCATGCGCTGTTTTATCATGATTGAATTCACTCTTTATTTATGTCTGTTCATTTGCCGGGATCATTCAAACTGGGCAACACCGATATCCGTTCCGGTGTGCACGCCGGTAACCGTATTGCAATGCCACTCAATATCAAACACCCGTGCACCGACATCCGTTTTATTCACGATCATATAGTAAGTGCCTTGGCCACCGTGCAGTGTTACATAGGGGCTATATTCATCATCCCCTGAAACCGTATCCGTGATACTGACAGCCTTGGTACCCTTATACAGTTGCAGGTTAACCAGCAAACCGTCAACAGGAGCGGATTTATCGCGGATGCGGGCAATCAGGTTTTCCGCTTCCCCGTTACCATCATTAGAGCAGGTAACGAAGGCCAATCCTGTAAACGTCCGGGATGTCCCGGCTGCATCCATGGTGACATTGTCGATACCATGCGCGCTGCCGGATATCGCATAGCCAACGGTGGCGACCATCAAACCCAGCCGCAGAAATTTCTGTATCGTTATGTGCCGCATCGCTCTCTATCTCCTGTCGCTTGTTTTATATATTGATGTAAACAGGAAATCTGTTTACATCAATCCGGTCCGCTCTCTATTTGGGCCAAACCTGGCTGCCATTCATTTTAATCGGCATATCCCGGTTTATTTGCGCAGCCGAAG
>CAZDYN010000040.1:0-12394 GCA_964509635.1 uncultured Nitrosomonas sp.
TGATGGCCAAGCCGCAATAGTTTCTTCAGAGCCTTCGAGAATCTCTTGAAATAATGATGTATGAGGGATAAATATTATGATTACTGATGTAAAAAAATCTGCTGAACAGAAAATGCAAAAAAGCCTGGAAGCATTAAAAGTGGATTTAAGTAAAGTCAGAAGCGGACGGGCTCATACTGGCATACTCGATCATGTCACCGTTGATTACTATGGCGCGCAAACGCCCATCAACCAAGTAGCAAATATCAACCTGATTGATGCGCGCACAATCGGCGTCATTCCTTGGGAAAAAAAAATGGCCGGCGCTATTGAAAAAGCCATCCGGGAATCGGATCTGGGCTTAAATCCGATGCCCGTAGGTGAAACGATCCGCGTGCCCATGCCGGCACTTACCGAAGAGCGGCGGCGCGATCTCATCAAGGTGGTAAAACATGAAGCGGAAACGGTTCGTGTCGCCATGCGCAACATCCGCCGGGATGCTAACGCGCACCTGAAAGAATTACTGAAATCCAAAGAAATATCCGAAGATGATGAGCGCCGTGGCGAGGATGAAATCCAAAAACTGACGGATCGCTATATCACAGAAATCGATAAGGTTTTACAAGTTAAGGAAGCCGAACTGATGGCTGTTTGATATGCCTCAAGGCCCGAGCTCAACCCAAGCAATACCTGATACAGGTTCGATACCCAAACATATCGCTATCATTATGGATGGTAATGGCCGCTGGGCTCAGAGCCGCTATATGCCTAGAATTGCCGGGCACAGGCAAGGCGTTGAAACCGTCCGCAGTGTCATAAAAGCCTGTGTTGAACGCGGCGTCGCTTACCTCACTTTATTTGCTTTCAGCAGTGAAAACTGGCGTCGGCCTACCGACGAAGTAACCTCCTTGATGCGGCTCTTCCTGGGCGCATTGGAGCAGGAAATCACCAAACTGCACGAAAACGGTATCCGTTTTAAAGTCATCGGCGACTTGTCAAAATTTGAACCTAAAATTATAGAATTTATTAATATTGGCGAACAACTGACCGCCCAAAACACGCGCCTGACATTTACCATTGCGGCCAACTACGGCGGACGCTGGGATATCATGCAAGCCATGCGCAAAATGATGGCGCAATCAACCGACTTGCCGCTTAATTTTAAAGAAGAAAACTTGGCGCAATTCCTTTCCATGAGCTATGCGCCCGAGCCGGATTTATTCATTCGCACCGGCGGAGAATATCGAATCAGTAATTTTCTATTATGGCAGCTCGCGTACACGGAATTGTATTTCACGAATACATTATGGCCGGATTTTGACGAACATGAACTTGAGTTGGCCATTCAATCTTATCAGCAGCGTGAACGCCGGTTTGGCCGCACCAGCGAGCAACTGCATATGGCGCTGTCTGCTGAAGGATAAAAAGATCATTTTTCATGCTTAAAACCCGCATTCTTACCGCAATTGTTATTCTGCCTTTATTTCTTTCGGCGTTATTTTTCCTTCAGGATATATTTTGGGCGGTGTTATTACTCGCTCTGGCGGTTATTGGATCACGCGAATGGAGCCGTTTAGCCGGATTTTCTGTCAGAAACACCATACTTTTTATGCTGCTGACCGCTTTGGCGGGCGGGGAATTACTGTTCCTGCTGAGTGAATCGGTGCGTGCCGATGCTTATTCAACCGATCTCATCTGGGTGTACTTCGTGTCCGCGGCATTCTGGTTTGTAAGCGCGCCGTTATATCTAAAACAGCTCTATACCGTTAAAAATCCGCTGATCTGGATGCTGATCGGCTGGATACTGCTGCTGCCAACCTGTCTGGCTCTGTATCAGTTACGTGCCATCAGTCCGTTGCTGTTGCTGGGTTTTATGGCTACTATCTGGATTTCCGATAGCGCGGCTTTTTTTACCGGGCGGTCATTGGGTAAGCACAAACTGGCCAGCCGGATCAGTCCGAATAAAACTTGGGAAGGCGTGGGCGGTGCATTAATTGCAGTATTGATTTATGGCCTGGCCTGGGATTTCTGGATGAATGAACAGTCCCTGGCAGCAACGCTGGTGCCCTTACTGTTAGTGATGGCGATATTGGGTATCATCGGCGATTTGTACGAATCATTGGTCAAACGCCATGCCGGCATCAAGGATAGCGGAAATATTTTACCCGGCCACGGCGGAATATTGGATCGCATCGATGCTTTGACATCATCACTGCCATTCGCCATCCTGGCCTTACTTGTTTTTTATTCACCTGCATTATGAAAACCACCCGTCAAATAACAATACTCGGATCCACCGGCAGTATCGGCGAGAGCACACTGGATGTCATCGCGCGCCATCCGGACCGTTTCCAGGCTTTTGCGCTGACCGCCAACAAAAATGTTGAAAAAATGCTGTCGCAATGCCAACGCTTTCAACCGCGTTTTGCGGTCATGCTGCATACGCAAAGCGCGCAACAATTGGCTAACGCCATTCAAGCAGCCGGTATCGATACGGAAGTCCTGGCGGGCATCGAGTCATTGGAAAAGGTCGCTTCGCTTCCTGAAGTCGATGCCGTGATGGCAGCCATTGTCGGTGCCGCCGGTATCCGTCCGACATTTGCAGCGGCACGGACAGGAAAACTGGTATTACTCGCCAATAAAGAAACCCTGGTAATGGCCGGGCGCATTTTCATGGATCTGGTAAAGCAGCACAACGCCACATTACTGCCGATTGACAGCGAGCATAATGCGATTTATCAATCGCTGCCCCACCAATTCAATGGTAATTTGTCTGCGGCAGGCATTAGCCGCATATTACTGACGGCTTCAGGCGGTCCGTTCCGGTGCGCGCCGCTGGCTTCGCTGGAGAAGGTAACGCCTGAGCAGGCCTGTGCGCATCCGAATTGGGACATGGGACAAAAAATTTCCGTGGATTCCGCCACCATGATGAATAAAGGGCTGGAGGTCATCGAGGCGCATTGGTTGTTTGATGCTCCTCCGGATAAAATTCAGGTGGTGATCCATCCGCAAAGCGTGATTCACTCCATGGTGGCCTATGTCGATGGCTCGGTGATCGCACAGCTGGGTAATCCCGATATGCGCACCCCTATTGCTCATGCAATGGGTTATCCTGACCGGATTGAAAGCGGAGTATCCGCTTTGGACATGTTTAAAGTTGCTCATCTTGATTTTGAAGCACCTGATTTTAAGAGATTCCCATGCCTGGGACTCGCTTATCAAGCACTCGCCGCAGGTGGAAATATGCCCGCAGTGCTCAATGCCGCCAATGAAATAGCGGTGGAATCCTTTCTTCAGAGGCGCATGGCGTTTACAGCTATTCCGGCCATGATTGATCATGTCATGCAGACAATAGAACAGGAAGAAATAATGACGCTGGATGATGTGCTCAAAACCGATGCACGGGCTCGTGAAGCGGCGCGGGAATGGCTTGGCGATCTGCAATAATTCATACTACGAAACTTGCAGATAATGATTAAATTCCTGTTTACTTAATTAATGATAGTATCCTGCATTTATTTAACGAAGCCATGAAATGATAAGCACCGCGCAGTTTAAATCTTTCTTCCGCATGCGTTTTCCGCCTACTGAGCCGATATGTCAATAACTTACACCATCATTTCATTTATCCTTGCCTTAGGCATCCTGATTACATTTCATGAATTCGGCCATTATCTGGTAGCTCGCTGGAATGGTGTAAAAGTATTACGATTCTGCATCGGATTCGGCCAGCCCATTTTCCGTAAACGCTGGGGCAAAGATCGAACCGAATGGGTAATTGCCGCTATCCCGTTAGGCGGTTATGTCAAGATGCTGGATGAGAATGAAGGAAGAGTAGCGCCCGAGGACTTGCCGCGCGCATTTAACCGCCAGCCGGTAGCACGCCGTTTTGCCATCGTTGCTGCCGGCCCCATCGCCAATTTCCTGCTGGCCATCGTTTTATACTGGCTGCTCTTCATATTGGGCGTCAATGACATGAAACCGGTACTGGGACCGGTTGAACCGGCCACACCGGCTGCCCATGCAAAATTCGAGGCCGGTGAAACCATCGTCAGTATCGGCAATGAACCGGTTGCCAGCTGGCAGGACGCACGCTGGATATTATTACGATATGCCATCGATCAATCGGCCAATGTAAAAATACAGACCGTCAATAAAAACGGCGAGCTTCATTGGCGGCAATTGGATTTGAGTCACGTTGATCCGGACAAACTCAATGAAAATTTTCCCGGAATGATTGGGCTCACCAGCTATCAACCTGTCATAAAACCCGTCATTGGACAGATAATGGACGATGGCGCCGGTTATCATGCCGGCTTATTGACCGGGGATGAAATTTTAGCTGTCAATGATATTGAAACGCGTACCTGGATGGATTTTGTGCAGAAAATACGCTCAAATCCGGAGCATCCGCTGGAGCTGGAAATTCTGCGCAATAATCAAGTGCTGATGATCGCCATTACACCGGAAGCAGCGGCTGAAAACGGCAAGACAATCGGCAAAATCGGTGTCGCGCCGGTCATTAATCAGGCTGAATTTGAAGAATTACTCGTCACGGTTACTTATTCGCCTGGCAAAGCATTCCGGAAAGCGATTGAGAAAACCTGGGAAACAACCATACTGACGCTGCGAATGTTATCCAAAATGATTACCGGTGATGTATCCTGGAAAAATGTCAGCGGACCGATTTCCATTGCCGACTATGCCGGACAATCCGCGCAGATGGGATTGGTATCCTATCTGGCCTTTCTCGCGTTGATCAGTGTCAGTATCGGTGTACTGAATTTACTGCCAATCCCGATTCTGGATGGCGGGCATTTGATGTATTATCTTATTGAAATGATTAGAGGAAATCCTCTTCCCGATAAGATAATCATCGCTGGGCAAAGAATTGGTTTGGCCCTGTTGTTCACACTCATGACCTTTGCCATCTATAACGATATTAATCGGCTTATCACTGGTTAGATAATGAAATTCCGCTATCTTGCAGCAGCGCTTGTCTGTTTTTTCTACGCCGCATCATCCTGGGCCAGCGATTCTTTCATCATTAAGGATATTCGCGTCGAAGGCATACAGCGTACCGAAGCAGGCACGGTATTCAGCTATCTGCCGGTTAAAGTAGGCGATACACTGGATGAAGAAAAAGCAACGGAAGCGATCAAAGCGCTCTACGCAACCGGTTTTTTCAAGGATGTAAAATTAAAATCAGAAGATGGTGTTTTAATCGTAGAAGTCCTGGAGCGTCCGGCTATTGCTCAAATCAGCATCAATGGCGCGAAGGAATTTGAAAAAGATAAGTTAATTGACGGTTTAAAACAGGCGGGGATATCGGAATCCCGGATTTTCAGCCGCTCGCTTCTGGAGAGAGCGGAACAGGAATTAAAACGCCAATACATCAGCCGGGGAAAATACGCCGTCAAAATCACAACCACGACAACACCGCTGGAACGTAATCGGGTTGCAATCAATTTTGATATTAATGAAGGCCGCACGGCCAGAATCAAGAGAATCAGTTTTGTCGGCAACGAGCAATTCTCCGACAAGGAATTGCGCGGCATACTCGTTCTCAGAAAGCCTGATCTATTGAGCTGGTTCACCAAAAATGACCAGTATTCGAAACAAAAGCTGGCAGCCGACCTGGAAACACTGCGCTCCCACTATCTTGACCGCGGATATCTGGAATTCAATATTGAATCGACGCAGGTATCCATAACCCCCAATTTGCGCGATATCTATATCACGATCAATGTCACGGAAGGCGCCCAATATACCGTCTCCGATATCAAAATAGCGGGGGATACGATCGTACCGGAAGAAGAAATACGCAAGCTGATTTTGATTAAAAGCGGAGAAGTCTTTGCGCGTCAGAAATTGACCGAATCCATTAAATTAATCACCGATCGTCTGGGCGATGATGGTTATGCATTTGCCAATATCAATGCTAATCCTGAGATAGATCATGAAAACCGGCAAGCCGGATTCACTTTTTTTATTGACCCGGGGCGGCGCGTATATGTACGGAGAATCGATATCGAGGGTAATGACCGTACCCGTGATGAAGTAATACGCCGGGAATTCCGTCAAATGGAAGGCGCCTGGCATTCCACCAAAAACATCAACCTTTCCAGGCAGCGTGTTGACCGGTTATTTTTCTTCAACAGCGTCAATGTGGAAACACCGGCCGTACCGAATAAAACGGATCAGGTCGATATCAAGGTCAAGGTAGAAGAAAGACCGACCGGGTCCATCATGTTTGGCGCCGGTTACTCAGATCGTCAGGGCCTGATCCTGAACGGCTCGATTTCCCAGAATAATATTTTTGGCACCGGCAACTTTTTCAGTCTCGATGTCAATACCGGCGCCATCAATAAAACCTACGCGGCGTCATTCACCAATCCCTATTTTACCGTGAATGGAATCAGTCTCGGAGTTGATGCCTATAAACGCGATCTGAATACGCGGGCCTTATCCCGCGTGGGTACGTTTAAAACTGAAACAGTGGGCGCAGGCTTACGGCTTGGCATACCCATTGCGGAAAATGATATTGTGTCCTTCGGCTTGGCGGCCGAGAATACCAAGTTAACTATTTACGATGATAGCCCAAAGCGTTACACGGATTTTGTTAATGAATTCGGCACGTCAACCAACAATTTCCCGCTCACGGTCAGTTGGGCGCGCGACCGCCGCGACAGCGCGATCTGGACCACATCCGGAACGACGCACCGGCTGTTTGGTGAAGTCAGTGTGCCGGGCGGTGATCTCAATTATTATAAAGTCAGCTACCATCAAAAATGGTACTTCCCGATTACCGACGACCTCACACTGATGCTGAACGGCGAGGCGGGTTATGGTGACGGTTATACCGGACGTTCGCTGCCTTTCTTCAAAAACTTTTTTGCCGGGGGTAATAACTCAGTTAGAGGTTATGATCTGAATTCATTGGGCCCGCGTGATGAATTTACCAGCAGCACCAACAATACAGGCATTAATTCAAGACTGTTTGCAATAGGCAGCAGCAAGCGCGTGGTCGGTAATATAGAGCTGCTTTTCCCGGTGCCTTTCCTGAAAGATGACCGGTCGTTACGTTTAAGCGGATTTCTGGACGGCGGCACGACATTCAACAATTTCGGCGATCTGAACAATTTCATGCGCTACTCGGCCGGAATCGCGCTTACCTGGGTATCGCCGATGGGCCCGTTGAAAGTCAGTCTGGCTGAGCCATTGAATGATGTACCCGCGGACAATTTACAACGATTCCAGTTTATGTTCGGCCAGCAATTCTGAACTTAGTCGAGATCCCGTCAAGTGAATATATTGAAACGAATCAATCGATGGTGGCTCAACCATAGTGTGATGGTTGTAATGACTATTGCCTGCACCGGTGGATCCGTTCCCGCATTTGCCGGCGATATCAAAATTGGCGTGGTCAACACCGAGAAGATCCTGCGCGAATCCGTACCGGCGATACAGGCACAAAAGAAAATCGAACAGGAATTTGTACCGCGTGATGAAGACATCAAAAAAATGGCAATGCAGGCCAAAACACTGCAAGACAAGCTTGAAAAAGACAGCATCACGATGGATGAAACGGAACGGCGCGGCTTGGAAAGAAATCTTGCCAATCTGAGCCGTGAATACCAGCGCGCGCAAAGACAAATGCGGGAAGATTTGAGCGTGCGCCAGAACGAAGAATACAGCATCATTCTGGAACGCACTAATCGAGCCATCGGCAAAATTGCCGAATCAGAAAAATATGATCTGATACTGCAACTGCAAGACTCGGTATATAGAAGCCAGCGTATCGATATTACGGATAAAGTAATTAAAGCGCTTGAAAGCGAATAATAAAACACACCGGTAACAACTAAACGGGCGTCCTCTATGAAAGGTATCCGGGGCTAAAAGGAAAATACAATGAGTGCCATGAATATTCACGAAATCTTAAAATACCTGCCGCATCGCTATCCGATTCTGCTGGTCGACAGAGTAATCTCTTACGAGGCGGGAAAAGATATCGTTGCATTGAAAAATGTCTCCATCAACGAACCCTTCTTTTCCGGGCATTTTCCGCATCATCCCGTGATGCCGGGTGTGCTGATCGTTGAAGCTTTAGCGCAGGCCGCCGCGATTCTGACGCTGAGAACCGAGGATACGGTTAACAAGGAAAACACAGTCTATTATTTTGTCGGCATTGATGGCGTCCGTTTCAAGAAACCCGTCATAGCTGGCGATCAATTAATTCTTAAGGTAGCCATAGAACGGCAAATCAAAGGATTATGGAAGTATTCCGCCCGTGCCGAAGTTGATGATCAACTTGTCACTGAAGCTCAGCTGATGTGCACTTCCAGAAACGTATAGCATTCTTTCTTCCGATTGAAACAACCGCCGGCACCGGAGAATTGAAAAATTGAAACACCAGCCAATGAACTGATCTGCGGTGTCGATGAAGCTGGCAGAGGGCCGCTGGCCGGGCCTGTTTATGCAGCCTGCGTGGTACTCAATGACGCCTATGCCATAGAGGGATTAGCCGATTCCAAGAAACTCAGTGAGAAAAAGCGCGATGCACTGGCAATCACCATCAAAAAGCATGCTAGAGCATGGTCGATTGCCTGTGCATCGGTTGAAGAGATCGACCGGCTCAACATCCTGCAAGCAAGCCTGCTAGCCATGAAACGCGCCGTCGAAAGCCTGCCTTTCACACCGGATATTGCGTTAATCGATGGCAATCAAAGTCCGCATCTGGAATGCCCGGTACGTACCGTCATCCGCGGTGACAGTCTGATACCCGCAATATCAGCCGCTTCAATTCTGGCTAAAACCGCGCGTGATGCGGAAATGAAAAAACTGCATCAGTGTTTTCCGTTGTACGGCTTTAATAAACATAAGGGATACCCTACCCAAGCGCATTTGGCCGCATTACAACAGCATGGTGCATGCGCAATACACCGGCAAAGTTTTGCGCCTGTTAACAAGTGTAAAAACTAATAGTTGCAACGCGGTCATGAATGCAGAAAACCTTGCCATTTACCTCATCACAGACTCACGCAAGATGAGGGGTAGTGCAATATAAAATAATCCATTGGAATCAATCTATTGATCAGTAATTCCAGTAATCATTCGCCAGTCCGGGAGCAAAAATAAAGCCAGATGGCGCTTTATCCCGGGTCAAGGAAAAAAATCACTTTATGCGTATAATAGCATCTGTTCAAATCTGGGCTTATCCATAAACAATAACCCTGATTATTATAAATATTCTACCTTTTAACATAACCCAGCAAGGAAACATTTAAAATGCGTGTTGAAAAAAATACCGTGGTCTCTCTCAATTATGAATTGACCGATGCCACTGGAAAAACTCTGGAGAAAACGGATGCTCCGATCAGTTATCTGCACGGTGGCTACGGCGGTATATTCCCGCTGGTTGAAGAAGCGCTGCATGAAATGGAGATTGGTTATTCCTGTTCCGTTTCGATGGAACCGGAAGATACTTTTGGTGAATATGATGCCGAATTGATCCGCGTGGAGCCACGCAGCTCATTTCCCGATAATGTAGTGGTCGGCATGCATTTTGAAGGCGGCGCGGAAGACTCCGACGACTTTATCATCTACAAGGTCACGGATATAACCGACGACTCCGTCATTGTCGATGGCAACCATCCGTTTGCCGGTATGAAATTGAATTTCACCTGCACGGTGACCGATGTGCGTCCGGCCACTCCGGAAGAAATCTCGCATGAGCATGTGCATGGCGCGCATGGTCATGAGCATTAACGGGAAATTGTTGACCGGCTGTCAAGGACCGTTAGCTGTAATTCGCAGTATCAAGCGCTTTTTTCAATAAATAGAGCTGCTCCAGCGCTTGCCTGGGGCTCAGTTCATCCGGCGAGAGGTTTTGCAGCATGGCAATGACCGGATGCTCTTGCGGACTGTCCTGTTGCTGTTCCGGAATGGAAAAAGAAAACAGATCCAACTGCGATTCTTTCTTTATGCTTTCCTGTTCCAGTTTAATCAGGTGCTTTCTCGCCAGCTTGATCACCGGATCGGGCACGCCCGCCAGTGCGGCCACTTGCAGCCCATAACTTTGGCTGGCCGGTCCTGCGGCTACTTTATGCAGAAAAACAATGCGGTGCTTATACTCCACCGCATCCAGATGCACGTTTTGAATCTGTTTAAACTCTTCGGCCAGCTTGGTCAGTTCAAAATAATGCGTGGCAAACAACGTGAAACTGCGATTCCTGGTCAGCAGATGCCGGGCAATGGCAAATGCCAAGGCCAAACCATCAAATGTCGAGGTTCCGCGCCCGACTTCATCCATCAGCACCAGGCTTTGTGCCGTGGCGTTATGCAGTATGTTGGCGGTTTCCGTCATTTCCACCATAAACGTCGAGCGCCCGCTGGCGAGATCATCGGCCGCGCCAATGCGGGTAAAAATTTGATCCAGCACACCCATGCGCACTTTTCTCGCAGGCACATAACTGCCGCAGTGCGCCAATAAGGCAATCAAGGCGATTTGCCGCATGTAGGTTGATTTGCCGCCCATATTAGGCCCGGTAATCAGCAGCATGCGCGGTTTCCCGCCGGGTTCGGCACCCAACTCAACATCATTGGCGACAAAGTTTTCAACCTGATTTTCCACCACCGGATGGCGGCCCGTATCGATGGTAAAAATATCCTCTGCGGATAACTGGGGAGCGGTGTAGTCAAGCGCTTGGGCACGCTCGGCAAATACACACAGGACATCCACTTCCGCAACGCTCGCGGCTATTTTCTGCAGGGTATGGATATGCTGTGCCAGTGCTTCCAATAATCCCTCATATAGAAATTTCTCCCGCGCCAATGCCCGGTCTTGTGCCGATAAAGCTTTGTCTTCGAAAGTTTTCAGCTCCGGCGTGATATAGCGTTCGGCGCTTTTAAGAGTCTGCCTGCGCCGGTAATCATCAGGAATTTTTTCGCTATGCGCGTGCGTCACTTCAATATAGAAACCATGCACACGATTATATTCCACCTTCAGATTGGGTATTCCGGTACGTTCCTTTTCACGCATTTCCAGTTGCAGCAGGAATTCGCCGCAATTATTCTGCAATGCGCGCAATTCATCCAGTTCGGCATCATAACCGTCGGCTATGACATTACCCTCGCGCAACACCACACCCGGCTCTTGCAGCAAAGCTTTACTCAGTAACTCAACCGGCGCGAGCTCAATCTGCATCGCCTGAATCAATTGCCGGATCCGTTCACTGGCACACTGAGCAATGATCTGAATAACCTCCGGCAGGAGTTTCAGACTGTCGCGCAAGCCCGACAAATCCCTCGGACGTGCCGATTTGAGTGCAATACGGGCGGTTATCCGCTCAATATCGGAAAATTGCCGCAGCAGGACTCGCACAAGCAAATAATTGCCTTGTTCGTTGTCCCCGGTCAAGGCCGCAACGCTGTCCAGCCGTTTTTGTATGGTTGCACGATCACGGAGCGGATGATGCAGCCAGAATTGCAACAGGCGGCTGCCCATGTTGGTTGCGCAGGTATCAAGCAATGACAGCAATGTCGGCGATCTCTCGCCGCGTATCGTTTCGGAAATTTCCAGATTGCGGCGCGTTGCGGCATCCATGCGCACATAAACACTCTCCCGCTCGGCTTGCAGTGACGTGATATGAAGCGCGGCTGATCCTTGTGTCAGGCGCGTGTATTGCAATAATGCGCCGGCGGCGCACAAGGCGGCTGACAAATCGCCACAGCCAAAACCGGAAAGATCATGCGTTTCAAACTGCCGCGTAAGATTATTGATTGCGCTGTCGAGATCAAATTGCCACAACGGCAAGCGCTTTAATGCCCAATTTTTCCCTTGTAATTCTGCTGAAGCAAGCGATTCGGGTAATAGAATTTCTGACGGCTGCAAGCGTTCCAGCTCACTGAGCAAATTTTGCGCGGAGGTCTCCAGCACGCGCAATTGACCCGCCGCCAGATTCAACCAAGCCAATCCCAAAACCGCCTCATGCACGCAAAATGCCAATAAAATGCAATCGCGCTTGTCTTCAAGCAGTGCCGCATCCGTCAACGTTCCCGGCGTAATGATGCGGGTCACTTCACGGGCAACCGGTCCCTTGCTGGCAGCCGGATCACCCACTTGTTCACAGATCGCAATGGATTCACCGGCTTTGACCAGCTTTGCCAGATATTGCTCCGCGGCATGATAGGGCACTCCCGCCATTTTAATCGGCTCTCCGGCGGACGTACCGCGCTGGGTTAGCGTAATGCCCAGCAGTTTTGCAGCTTTTTCCGCATCGTCGAAAAACAGCTCATAAAAATCGCCCATGCGATAAAACATCAACATGTCCGGATGCTGCGCCTTAATGCGCAAATACTGCTGCATCATCGGCGTATGCTTATTTTCTTTGTCCATTGGAATTCAGTTTAT
>CAZDYN010000041.1:0-11807 GCA_964509635.1 uncultured Nitrosomonas sp.
CTCGGCGCAGGGATATCTTCCATATAATATTTAGTTATAAAGAAATGAGTAAATATTATTTCTATTTATATAGAAAAATTGCTATCTTTCGTTTCCGTTAATTTCCACGACCTTATCAGGTGACGTCAATGGCTACCGATTCCGAATTTCAAATTGCTGCAAACAAGGATCTTGTTAAAAAGATACCCGCGGACATCGCTCAGGAAATTCTGCGCGCTGTTGCCAGCATCGAATATGGATCGATTGAAGTCGTTGTGCACGAGAGCAAGATCGTGCAAATAGAGTGCCGCGAAAAAATTCGCGTGAGTCAGTGCAGATCCGGCCGCAAAACCTTGGAATCATGATTGGCAGATGATTTTCAGGTTTGAGCGGTCAGGATCCCGTTGACCTGACACTAAAAAAACAGCACCGACCAATGAAATTGGAGGTGAAAAAGCAAAAAGATATCAATGACCCAACCGGATTACCGGAGGGTTCATTCAGGAGAATATAGTGAAGTTTCATTGGTTTCTGATACACATTGCGGCTTTGAGCTCGTTTATTACCACCAGCCCTGCCGAGGCATCCCCGGACAGCACGCTGCCGGTAGAGCCGCAATCAACACCATCGGGTTTGCTGCAAGTCACGCAAGCGATAGTAGCCGACTCATTCAAATGGGCTATTAAATCCAAGGAGCAACCGGCCGGCCAGCCAGCCGCACAGCCGCCCGCGGCGCAGCCTGCGACAGCAAAACCGGAAGCGCCTCAGAAGACGACTTATTTCCAGCGCGCCCGTAGTTACGGCACGCACCCCGAATCCGATCCGCCGCGCTATGTGCGCAATCTGGCCAAAACAGGAATCGATGCTTTCAAGGATCTCGATTGGCTGGATGTGGGTCTGGATTACCGGGTGCGATATGAATTGCGCGATAACGACATCCGGCGCAACAGTCTGTTAACGGATCATCCGGTGTTGTTGCGGACACGCGGTTATGTCGGCATCCGGAACATTCTCGACCCTTTTCGCATGGCGGTCGAGTTTGAAGATGCACGCGGCTATAACAGCCAGTTTCCGAGAGACAACCGCGACTGGAATCCGTTTGAATTGATCCAGACCTATGGCGAACTGTATTTCAAGGGCGCCCTGGGGCAGGACGACCTGGGCAATCACCGTCCGATCAGAATACGCGGCGGGCGCATGGCCTGGGAAGCAGTGGATCGCCGGCTGCTCGGCAACAACCAGTGGCGTAACACCACGAACAATTTCGAAGGCTTCCGTGTCACCTTCGGACAAGAAGCCAACGACTGGGAATTCGATGCCTGGGGAATGCAGCCGGTTATCCGCGACATCAACGAGTTTGATGGCCGCAACAAAAGCCAGTGGTTTTACGGTGCAGTCGGGCATTGGCGCAAGTGGTCCGATGTGATTACGCTGCAACCCTATTTCATGGGCCTGAAGCAGGATGGCCGGGATGGAAGTCAGGCTGAACGGGATATCTATGCGCCTTCCATTCGTGCCTACGGTGTCGTGCCCAATACCAGCATCGATTTCGACTTTGGTGCGATTTACCAGTTCGGTCAGGATAACGGCCGGAAAAAATCGGCCTGGTCCTATCTGCTGGAAGTCGGCTACACCGTCAAGCACGACTGGAAGCCACGGCTCAGCGCTTTTTATGGCTTTGTGAGTGGTGACCGCGATCCCAACGACAATGTCGATAACCGTTTCGAACGCTTCTTTGGATTTGCCCGCCCTTGGTCACCCGATGATTATCTCGTCATGGAAAACGTCAAAGCGCCAAAGCTGGTGTTTGAATTCTCGCCGCACCAGGATGTATCCATCGACGGCGGTTACAGCTGGTTCTGGCTGGCCAGCGATAAAGACCGCTTCAACAATCTGTTGAATGTTTCGACCCCTAATGCCTTCAACCGCGATGTTACCGGCGAGAGCGGAGATTTTATCGGGCAATCGATCAACGCGCGCATCAACTACAAGCTGGCGCCGCTGGTCGACACGACTCTCGGGTACTCGCACTTCATGAACGGCGAATTCGTGAAAAACAGGCAGCAAGCGGCACTCGGAGAAGTTGCGGACAGTTCAAATTTCTTCTATGCCGAAGTATCGATCAGAGCTTTTAAATAATTCAAACCCATTACACCCAAGGAGAAAAACATGAATACGAATCAATGGTTAAAAATCACTCTATTCACAGCAAGCTTGCTGATTGGCGGCCATGCAACCGCCGGCAAAACATTACTCAATGTTTCTTATGATCCGACGCGCGAGCTGTACCAGGAGTTTAACGTTGCCTTTGCCAAGTTCTGGCAGGCAAAAAACAATGAAACAGTGACCATCCGGCAATCGCATGGCGGTTCCGGCAAGCAGGCGCGATCCGTAATCGACGGTCTGGAGGCGGATGTTGTGACGCTGGCTTTGGCCAATGACATCAACGCCATCGCCGAGCACGCCAGGCTGCTTCCGCAAGACTGGCAAAAACGCCTGGCGCACAATAGCACGCCCTACACCTCAACCATCATTTTCCTGGTACGCAAGGACAATCCCAAGGGAATCAAGGATTGGAATGATCTGGCCCGTCCGGGTGTGGCGGTGATCACACCCAACCCGAAAACTTCCGGCGGCGCGCAATGGAATTATCTCGCCGCCTGGGAATTTGCCAAACGGCACTTTGGCGAGGACAAAGCCAAAGGATTCGTCAGTGATCTCTACAGGAATGTGCCCGTGCTTGATTCCGGCGCGCGCGGTTCAGCCACGACATTCGTAGAACGGGGGATCGGCGATGTGTTTATTTCCTGGGAAAACGAAGCATTTCTCGCGCTCAAGGAATATGGCGCGGACAAATTCGAGATTGTCGTGCCGTCGCTGAGCATTCTTGCAGAGCCCTCCGTCGCGGTAGTCGACAAAGTGGTTGACAAAAGAGGCACCCGCCAGGTTGCGGAAGCCTATCTGCACTATCTCTATTCCGAAGAAGGCCAGGAAATTGCCGCCCGGCATTTCTACCGCCCGAGCGATGAAAAGATTGCCGCGAAATATGCCGACCAGTTTCCAAAAATCGAGTTATTTACGATCGATGACGCCTTTGGCGGCTGGAAGAATGCGCACAAGATTCACTTTGCCGATGGCGGCACATTCGACCAGATTTATCTGAAATAAGCGTCAATGCACCCAGCCCGACATCAACCTGATTCAGTAAAAACCACTCATGAGCACTTTCACTTTCAAACAACACAGCATTTTGCCGGGATTCAACCTGGCGCTGGGATTTACGCTGCTATACCTCAGTCTCATTGTGCTGATTCCGCTTTCCGCGGCATTCATCCGCACGGCGGAACTGAGCTGGCCGGAATTCTGGTCGATTGTAACGGCGCCACGCGTAGTGGCTTCATACAAGCTGACATTCGGGGCTTCGTTCGCGGCGGCGGCTGTGAATGCGGTATTTGGCCTGTTAGTCGCGTGGGTGCTGGTACGCTACCGCTTTCCCGGCAAAAAAATAGTCGATGCGCTGGTGGATCTCCCTTTTGCCCTGCCAACCGCCGTGGCCGGAATTGCATTAACCGCGCTCTACGCCGGCAATGGCTGGATCGGTCAGTATCTTGAACCGCTTGGCGTCAAGGTCGCCTTTACCCCGCTGGGGATTTTCGTGGCGCTGACCTTTATCGGCCTGCCGTTTGTGGTGCGCACCGTGCAGCCGGTGCTCGAGGATATCGAGGCCGAACTGGAGGAAGCGGCCGCCACGCTTGGCGCCAACCGCTGGCAAACATTCACCAGAATTATTTTCCCGGTGCTCCTGCCGGCCTTGATGACCGGTTTCGCGCTCGCCTTTGCGCGCGCGATCGGCGAGTATGGATCGGTCATTTTCATTGCCGGAAACATGCCGATGGTCTCGGAAATCACCCCGCTGCTGATCATCACCAAACTGGAACAGTATGATTACGCGGGGGCCACCGCGCTATCGGTCGTCATGCTGGTCATTTCTTTCGTTCTGTTGTTGATTATTAATCTGCTGCAATGGTGGAGCCGCCGCAGCAATGCTGGATCGTGAGGTGATGATAATGACTGCAATTACTTTCCCTTTGTCTCCCGCCGCCCGGAAACAGCAAGCGACCCAGGAGCCGGCCTGGATACGCGGGTCCTTGATCGGATTGGCCCTGGTATTCCTGACCCTGTTTCTGTTCATCCCGCTCATTTCTGTTTTTTATGAAGCGTTCAGGAAAGGCGCGGATGTTTATTTCGCTGCGATCACCGATCCCGATGCCGTTGCCGCCATCAAACTGACGCTGACGGTGGCGGCAATCGCGGTGCCGCTGAATCTGATATTCGGTATTGCCGCGGCCTGGGCGATCGCCAAGTTTGAATTCCGCGGCAAGAATCTGCTGATCACCCTGATCGATCTGCCTTTTTCCGTGTCACCCGTGGTTTCCGGGTTGATCTACGTGCTTGTCTTCGGCTTGCAGGGCTGGCTGGGGCCATGGCTGGCGGAACATGACATGAAAATCATCTTCGCTGTTCCCGGTATCGTGCTGGCAACCGTTTTTGTCACCGTGCCGTTTATCGCGCGCGAACTCATTCCCCTGATGCAGGCGCAAGGCACCGAGGAAGAAGAAGCGGCCGTGGTATTGGGCGCAAGCGGCTGGCAGACCTTTTATCAGATAACACTACCCAATATCAAATGGGGCCTGTTGTATGGCGCCATCCTGTGCAATGCGCGGGCGATGGGGGAATTTGGCGCGGTTTCGGTGGTGTCCGGTCATATTCGCGGCAGCACCAATACCCTGCCGCTGCATGTCGAGATTCTCTACAACGAATACAACTTCGCCGCCGCCTTTGCCGTGGCTTCACTGCTGGCCTTGCTGGCGCTGGTAACGCTGGTGCTCAAGACACTGATTGAGTTCCGCAACAAACAACATCAAAAACAACGAGGTCACGAATGAGCATAGAAGTCCTTAATCTCTCCAAACAATTCGGCACGTTCACCGCACTGCAGGCAGTCAATCTGCAAGTGTACTCAGGTGAATTACTGGCACTGCTGGGGCCTTCCGGCTCCGGCAAAACCACGTTGCTGCGCGTCATCGCGGGGCTGGAAACCGCCGATAGCGGTCAGGTGCTGTTCCATGGCGAAGACGCAACTGGTCAGCATGTGCGCGAGCGCCAAGTCGGCTTTGTATTCCAGCACTACGCGTTATTCCGCAACATGACCATCTTCGAGAATGTGGCTTTCGGCCTGCGTGTGCGCCCAAAGAAATTCCGCCCTTCCGATACGGAAATCCGCGCGCGCGTGATGAAATTATTGCATCTGGTGCAATTGGATTGGCTGGCGGATCGCTACCCGCACCAACTCTCCGGCGGCCAGCGTCAGCGTATTGCACTGGCGCGGGCGCTGGCAGTGGAGCCCAAAGTGTTACTGCTGGACGAGCCATTTGGCGCACTCGATGCCAAGGTGCGCAAGGAATTGCGTTCCTGGCTGCGCAGACTGCATGACGACATGCACATCACCAGCGTGTTCGTCACGCATGACCAGGAAGAGGCGCTGGAAGTCGCCGACCGGGTGGTTGTCATGAATGAAGGTCATATTGAACAAATCGGCACACCGGATGAAGTCTACGAACAACCCGCCAGCCCGTTCGTGTATGAATTCCTCGGCAATGTGAATCTGTTCCATAGCCGCCTGCACCGTGGCCGCGCCTGGATTGGCGATATCGAAGTGGACGCGCCGGAACATGCCGAAGCGGAAGAAATTGCAGCCGTCGCCTATGTGCGTCCGCACGAGATCGAAGTGGAACGCGCCAGCAACGGTGAAGCGGCATTGGCTGCGCAGGTAATCCACGTGCTCTCCGTGGGCCCCATTGTAAGACTGGAACTGGCGCGTGAAAATGATGAAACCAGGAATCCCATTCAAGTTGAGATCAGCAAAGAGCGTTTCCGTGAATTACAGCTTGTCAAGGGCGACAAAGTGTTTATCAAACCACGCCGCCTTGATCTGTTTCCAAAACATCAGAACAAAGTAAATGATACGGTACAAACACATTGAAGTGCTTTGTATTACCACATTAAGTCAATGAATATGAATGAACAATAAATATTTTTTGGTTTTTAAATTATATGGTTACTTCTTTTACGACACGCCTAAAACATGAGGGAAATATGCCTTTACAACAACTAATACATTATTTTAACGATCGCTTTGAGACCGAACATCATTCCAATATTCGTCCATTTATTCTGGAAAAGAGTTTGGTTAGCGGAATTTTCGGGCCAATCCAGATTAGTAGTGTCTTTGAGCCTGTGCGCCAAACTGACGATAATGAAACACTTATCGGTCATATCGCGCAACTATCGGTCACACCCTATGACAACAACCAGAATCCATGGAAATCGGTGATTTACTCACGGATGTTATTACCCAACCTGCCGATTTCCAATCCATTATTAGCCTGGATCGCTTGTGCCGTACTGTTCACATGCTGAATTATCTAACTTACTCGGATAAAGGTGGCATACTTTTTCTAGATGTCGATCCAAGACATATACTTGGTATCAAGCAGGATCATGGCGCTTATTTTGAGGAAATTATTATCAAATGCGGACTGGCAACCAAGAATATTGTCATTTCGACGGCAATTAATAGTTTTTATGCTTTAAATCATACTCAGTTACTGGATGGTTTAAACAATTATCGTCAGCGCGGCTATCAAATCGCACTCAATATCGGCTCACTGTATGCTGCCAAGGGACTGCGGGATTTAATCGATAAATTATCAGCAGACTATCTGCGTATCAACGCACCCGATACTGAAACCAGTCAGCATTCAAACATTAACTTGCTCTCGGCTCTTAATTCATTAACAGAACAGCAAAACTTAATTGGAGGACAAACAATCTTGCAACAAGTTAAGCAAAAGAAACAGGCTGATATTGCTACTTCTGTAAGATTTAATCTGGCACAAGGTGATTATTACGACAAACTGGTCACAGATCACCTGCGATGCTTATGACAAGGCAAGATCAAACCCTGTCTTTTTTATTTGCCCAGTTACCATCCGAAGCTAAATTCAGAAGAAAATCTCAGTGCTGACCTCTAGCACTGCTTTCGATTCAAAAGTACAAGCATAGACCGTGCTTAGCTTAACACCGCAGCGAACGGCTACATGATCATACTAAAAAAACACCGGATGTGTGTGATGCGCCATTTCAAATCGCCAAAAGTTACCTATACGGCATCAAGAATAATTCGTGTCGGAACAATAATCTCTGAGAGAAAGAAATGAATTTTCAACAACTGCGGATTATTAATGAAACAGTCCGGAAAAATTATAATCTGACCGAGGTAGCCAATGCCTTATTCACATCACAGTCAGGTGTCAGCAAGCATATCAAGGATCTTGAAAATGAATTGGATATTGAATTATTCATCCGCAAAGGCAAGCGATTTATTGGTCTGACCGAACCTGGCAAAGAGTTAGCAAAAATTGTCGAACGTATTTTATACGACACGAAAAACATCAAACGGCTGGCCGAGCAGTTTAGAAGTCATGATCAAGGACAATTGATTATTGCTACTACGCATACACAAGCACAATACACATTGCCGCCTGTTATAACACAGTTTAAAAAAGCGTTTCCAAAGGTTCATCTGATACTTCATGAATCCAGGCCCGATGAGATATTATCCATGCTGATCAATGGTGAGGCTGATATCGGTATTGCGACAGAAGCTCTGGAAAACTCTGCTGAGCTGGTATCTTTCCCATATTATTCATGGCAGCACGCCGTTATCGTTCTTTCAGAACATCCTTTACAATCAATCAATCCACTTACGCTGGAAGCAATTGCGGAATTTCCGATTATCACTTATCACCAAGGCATGACGGGGCGGTTCCGTATTGATCAAGCATTCGCCAAAGCTGGATCAATACCTGATATCGCCATGTCAGCCCTGGATGCTGATGTGATTAAAACTTACGTAAAATTGGGATTAGGGATAGGCATTATTGCTTCTGTAGCATTTTCACCTGAAACAGATACGACACTCGTTAAACTGGATAGTGAACACTTGTTTGAAAAGAATACAACTTTGATTTCTGTTCGGCGTAATCATTATTTGCGTGGCTATGCATATCGATTTATTGAGCTTTGCATCCCAACATTAACTGAATCAATCGTTCGCTTAAAAGCTAATCCTTTAATTGATAATGAATGAGAGATTTTGCTCAAAGTTAGAGTTCTTTGGTCTTTGGAATATACTGATTTTTAATAAACAACTCCGTGGCAAGAGCACAAGGAATCGCAAGCCCAAGTCAATCATAACCACTTCCCCCTCGAAGAAATCAACAGACTGTGTATCCAGCAGGCCTATTCGAAAAAATTTTGTACCCCTCAAAATCGTCTTTGTCCGCGTTAATCATGTAATATAACTATCTGGAATGGAATGCTTAGTACACTCGCGTACTCACGAGCTACTCTGTCCTTGCAATACCGCATCTGATTTTTGCGGATACTTATCGCAGAATTCAATCAAACCGCAAATTTCAGATTTAGTACCGTATTGAAGGTAGCTTAAAGAAAGAGCCTTTAATCTAAATGTAACGAAGATATTTTTTCCGTTAATCATTTATTTGGGAGAGCCTAATCATGAGGCAACTTACTAATCATTTCATCGTATCCTTTTTAATTACTCAAATGTTTTTTCTGGCGAGCTGCACATCGACACCCGAGCGAGTCGATACCGAAGAAAAATTCAATGATATTGTTATTACCACGAAGGTCCATGAGGCGATTCTCGATGAACTTTCTTTGAGACCCTTCGATATCAACGTCAGAACCTCGAAAGGTGTCGTAGAATTAAGCGGTTTTGTGAATTCCCGGGATGACATGAACAAAGCAATATCAACTGCACGCAAAGTCAGTGGCATAAGGCTTATCAAAAATGACATGCGAATTCCGGGAGCTGGCGATTAATAATTGCTTATACAAGTGAATTACAAGTTGACGTGCCAGGATTTTTTCTCCGCTATTGAACCGGCCAAACTGGCCGGTTCAATAGTAGCACCCGAATAAACATAACCGGTGCCAAAATTGAGAAATCCACATAAGTCTTCTGACTTGGGTTTATTCCAAATAGATCATGCTGCGTCACCAAATTGCAGCGGTATTAATAGAAACTACTGATTATTTAATCAGTTGAAATTTGAACTATAGATATCAACTCGTTTTCTGTACATACGTAAAAGTGATAAGTAAATGAAATTTTATTGGTTCCATGTATAGACAAAAACTAGTAAATTTGCATTATCAATATCAATAACCAAGGTCTTTTAAAAAATGGTTAAATTATTTTTCATAAGTTCAATTTTTTTTCTTTTGTCGTCTCACTCTGTTGCTGCTGACAGTTATTTAAGTAACTCGGGGCAGAAATTTGCCAGTGGCATTGCTAATGCAACTACTGGATTTATAGAATTACCAAAAAATATTATTTTAACTTCCCAAAAAGAAGGACCACTTCAGGGTATTACAATTGGAACAGCACAGGGCATTTTGCACACAATAGGCCGTAGCTTACTTGGTGTATTAGATGCAACTACTTTCTTCATTCCAGCCAAACCATTAGTTAACCCACCCTTTATTTGGCAAGATTTTTCAAAAGAGACATCCTATTAATCGGCTTACTATAGTTTCTCGCCATTCGATAACTCGACTCCAGGTGACCGATAATGGGCTCAGTCGCCGCACGCTTCCTGCACTGTTTTTACTTCTTGTCTTTCTGGTATCCGGTGTCATTCTTCAATGCTTTCCCACGCAGAATGATTATCAAACCACGACGCATTGATCTGTTGCCCAGTCATACGAAACATTAACAGACTACATGGATTCCCCTGTTGGGGCAGGATTTAAGCCCGGATTTCCATTGTCTTAGGGAAATTCTGAATAACTGTCATTTCGAGTGTAACGAGAAATCTATCAAATTGATTAACAAGGATTCCTCACTTTGTTCGGAATGACACATGAGGGTTATTCAGCGTTTCCTCAGGTAAACAGCAATGCGCCAGAGAATTCGCCAGCGGCAATTTTTTCCAGATATTTTCTGGCTTTCTCACTGACACCCGCGCCATGCTGCAAATAAGACTGTGCTGCCTGCCTGGGTGAATAATCACTGACCGCATAGCCCTGGTCCTTGATTTCCTGCAGTGATAATGCGGTTACTGTCAGTTTTTTTGTGCCCAATTTAATAACGAGCAATTTCTTCCCGCTCGTGGCAACAATGATTGCGGTATTCCGGTGCTGGTTGATGATTACGGTGGGTTGCATGTTTTTTGACAGATCCAAGCATTCGATAGCGCATTGCGGCATACGATACCACTGTATCGCGATTATGAGTAAGTATTCACAGTCATCCGGAAAATTCTTGCCATTATCCGGGCAAAATTTCTTCATGGCATCACACGACCTGAATTCAACCGGAATGCGATTAATTCGCACCGCATTTTCTTGACAAAATGCGCAGCATCTCTATAATCCACCCTTTGTTTCTGCAGTGACTCAAGTCACACAGCAGCTTCATAATGCGGGAATAGCTCAGTGGTAGAGCACAACCTTGCCAAGGTTGGGGTCGCGAGTTCGAGCCTCGTTTCCCGCTCCATTTTCTTAGGAAAATGGTTCTTGTGAAATGTTAATAATTGCCGGAAATCGAATAGCCTCTTACAGGCTTTTCCCGTAAGATTCGCAGCACATTTAGAAGTTATGCAATATGGCGGGGTGGCAGAGTGGTCATGCAGCGGCCTGCAAAGCCGTCTACGCCGGTTCGATTCCGACCCCCGCCTCCACCGATCTGACATTTCCATCGCCCGGGTGGTGAAATTGGTAGACACAAGGGACTTAAAATCCCTCGGGCCTAAAACGCCCGTGCCGGTTCGATTCCGGCTCCGGGCACCATCAAATAAGTTTCATACCATCCGTTACAAACCCACCCAATCCGCATAAACAAATGTTTTCCGTGTTTTCATGTGCGGCGAAATGCAATAACACCCCTGACAATCCAGCCCAATAAAAATGGGAAATCCATCGCATGGATTATTAACCCGGATATTTCATCAATGCCCGTAATGCGGAGTTTCCTTAAGGAAATTCTGAATAACTGTCATTTCGAGTGACACGAGAAATCTATCACTTTGATTAATAAAGATTCCTCACTTTGTTCGGGATGACATATAAGGGCTAATCCGCGTTTCCCTAAAATATCGCGCGGGCAAGGCAGGACCCAATGCCAGGATTACGCCGGACCATACCGCACATTACCGGGCATTCGTATTACAATTGCAGCCCGAATTGGCGGCGGTTCCGTTTTGTAATTTTTCTGCACAACGAACAAAAAAGTAAAAGCGCATGGCCCTGAAGAAATCCGAACTCTATTCCTCCCTCTGGAAATCCTGCGACGAGCTGCGCGGCGGCATGGATGCCAGCCAGTACAAGGATTACGTTCTCATCCTGCTGTTCGTCAAGTACGTCTCCGACAAGTACGCCGGTGACCCCAGCGACCTGATCGAGGTGCCCGCGGGCGGCAGCTTTGCCGACATGGTGGCGGCCAAGGGTAGCAAGGAGATCGGCGACCGCATCAACAAGATCATCGGCAAGCTGGCCGACGCCAACGGCAGCCTCAAGGGCGCGATCAACGTCGCCGACTTTAACGACGAGGAAAAGCTCGGCAAGGCCGATGCCATGGTGCAGCGGCTGACCAAGCTGATCGCCATTTTCGAGAGACTGGATTTCGGCGGCAACCGCGCCGAGGGCGACGACCTGCTGGGCGACGCCTACGAATACCT
>CAZDYN010000042.1:0-11314 GCA_964509635.1 uncultured Nitrosomonas sp.
ATCGGCGACGGTTTTCTGGATGTTTTCAATGGATATCTGGCGGCTTTGCACCGCGAGCAAATCCTTTAACGCTTCTTTCGCCAGGTCCAGCGTGATTTCCTGGCCGACAAAACGCGAGAACGCCAGCACGCGTTTCAATGCGCCTTCCAGTTCCCGCACGTTCGATCGGATATGCTTGGCAATGAAAAAAGCCACATTTTCATCCAGGCGGATTTTTTCCAGTTGGGCTTTCTTTAACAGGATGGCAACGCGCATTTCCAGTTCGGGCGGCTCCACGGCTACGGTCAATCCCCAGCCGAAGCGGGATACCAGGCGTTCTTCCAGTCCGGTAATTTCCTTCGGGTAAGTATCGCAGGTGATGATGACCTGTTTATGCGATTCTATGAGCGCGTTAAAGGCATAGAAAAACTCTTCCTGGGTGCGGTTTTTCCCGCCGAAGAATTGCACATCGTCCACCAGCAGCAGATCAAGCGAATGGTAGTACAGCTTGAACTTGTCAAACGCTTTATGCTGATAAGCGCTGACAACATCCGATACGTATTTTTCCGCATGCACGTAGCGGATTTTTGCATTTTTGTTATTGTCATGCACGTAATTACCGATTGCCTGAATCAGATGGGTTTTTCCGAGACCCACGCCGCCGTAGATAAATAGCGGGTTATAGGCGATTCCGGGTGACTCCGCCACCTGGATGGCGCCAGCGCGTGCCAGTTGATTGGCCTTGCCGGTGACGAAATTGTCAAAGGTGAAATTGGGATTCAGGCCGCTGGGATTTTTCCTGGCGGGCGGATATGCCGTCTTGTGTTCCGGCGGGGGTTCCTGTTCTGTCCGCTCCGGCGCTGCATTGGGCGCAATGGCTTTTGCTTCAGCCTGTTCAGCAAGCCTCAGATGGAAATGTATTTCCTTATCGAAGTACGCCTGTGCCATGCCTTCAATGTGCACGATGAAATTATCTTTGACCCACTGCGAAACGAAACGGTTGGGTGCAATCAGCACGACTTCATCATTGGCGTTTAACGCCGGATCGATCTGCAGCGGCTTGATCCAGGTGTTAAATTGCTGCGCGTTGAGTTCTTTTCTAAAATGATCCAGGCAGGATAACCAGAAAGTGTTCAGTGATTGCATCATTTTTTGTTCATTATCTGTCTGGTTTGGAAAAGCAGTCATAATGCAATATTAGTTGATGAAAAATCGGATGCTATATTTCCAGGTTATCGATCAATCGTGTGTTACCAAGCCGGGCGGCGCCTAATACGACCAAATCCTGATCCGCAGCCTGCGCGGGTAGCAATGAACTGCGTTTGTGTATGCTGATATAATCGACTTTCCAGCCGCGTTGCGCCAGGTGGCCGGTAGCGTTTTCCTGCAATGCCCGGAAGTTTCTGCAACCGGAAATGATTTCCTGCTTGATCTGCAGGAGTGTTTGATAAAGATTGCCGGCTTCGGTGCGTTGCGCTTCACTCAAATATTGATTGCGCGAACTTAACGCCAGCCCGTCCACTGCCCGGACAGTCTCGCCAGCCACAATCTCAACAGGCAAATTCAATTGCCGCACCATTTCACGCACTATATGCAACTGCTGATAATCCTTCTTGCCGAAAACAGCCAGATCAGGCTGAATAATATTGAACAATTTCAGTACTATCGTTGCAACACCCCGAAAAAAACCCGGGCGGAATTTCCCTTCCAGAATATCCGCGACAGGGGGTAATGCTAACAAGAATTCCTGCGGTGTAGGGAAAAGAATTTTTTCATCCGGTGCAAAAACCGTCTTGACATTCAGCCCGGAAAGCAGTCTGCAATCCTCGTCAAAAGTGCGCGGGTAGCGCTCAAAATCTTCGTGCGGCAGGAATTGCAGCCGGTTGACAAAGATACTGACGGCCACGCAACCGGATAACTGTTGCGCTTGTTTTACCAGCGCCAGGTGACCGGCATGCAGATTGCCCATGGTTGGAACAAAAGCAATATTTTTTTCAGCGCGGAGTGTTTCACGCAATGCGGCAATATCAGTCAGTATGTTCATGCAGTGCGGGTAATTAAAATTCGTGCTCCTTGCCGGGAAACTGTCCGGTTTTGACAGCCTGGATATAATTTGCAACCGCTTCAGGTATACTCGGGGCGTTTTGCATGAAATCCTTGACGAAGCGGGGCTTCTTGCCTTGGGATAAACCCAGCATATCGTGCAGCACCAGCACCTGGCCGGAGCAATCGGCGCCCGCGCCGATGCCGATTGTCGGAATGGATAATGCCTGGGTGATTTTTTTCGCCAGTTTCGCCGGCACGACTTCCATGACCAGCAGGCTTGCTCCCGATTTCTCCAGGATTTTGGCATCATCCAGCAATTGCCTGGCTGATTTTTCCGTATTACCCTGCAGTTTATAACCGCCGAGTTGATGAACCGATTGCGGCGTCAACCCGATATGCGCACACACCGGGATACCGCGCCGGGTGATGAACTGAACCGTATCGGCCATGATGCGGCCACCTTCAATTTTAACCATGTGCGCGCCTGCGGCGATAATCCTGGCCGCATTCTCAAAAGCCTGCTCCGGTGATACCTGATAACTGCCGAACGGCATGTCGGTGATGATGAGCGCCTTGCTGCTGCCGCGCGCGACACAGCGGGTATGGTAAAGCATGTCTTGCAGCGTCACCGACAATGTGGTGGCGTCACCCTGCAATACGTTGCCCAGTGAATCGCCGACCAGCAGCACATCAACACCTGCACTTTCCAGCACGGCGGCAAAGGTTGCGTCATAGCAGGTCAGAACCGCGAATTTCTCATCGTTCCCGGCCATTTTTTGCAGCGTGACGGGGGTGACTTTCATGGTGCGATGCGTTCCAGTTTTTGATCCTGACATAATGATAACAACGGCCCGGCATCACCATGACCCGGAATATGGCAATCCGGCGCGATTTCCATCAGGGGTTGCAGGACAAACGCGCGTTGTGTCATGCGCGGATGAGGTAAGGTCAGCCCCGCATCCTGGTATTGCAGCGCATCATACAGCAGAATATCGAGATCCAGGGTACGCGGCGCGTTCAACGATTCGCGCACGCGTCCGTGGCGTTGTTCGATGGCGAGCAGGGCATTCAGCAGATCGTGCGGCGTAAGGTGGGTTTCAATCAGCGCCACGGCATTGATAAAGTCGGGCTGATCCAGCCGCCCGACCGGCGCGCTGCGGTACAGCGAGGAGCGGCTGATCAACTTGGTAACGGGTAGCTGATTCAATTCATCAAAGGCCTGCTGGATCTGCGAAACCGGGTTTTCCAGATTGCTGCCCAAAGCGATAAAAGCCTGGTTTGTTTTTTTTCTCATAGGTGCGGATTAATCGCTTTCACTGTTGATTGAATTATCGGGATGTGCAGCGGAATGGGATGAAGGCTTTTTACGGCTGCGTCTTTTTCTGCCTTTTTTGACAGGCGTCTGATTGGACAGCATTTTTTCCCGTTCTTCATTATTCGCGGACAGGAAGGTTTTCCACCATGTACCCAGCTCCATGTTCAGTTCACCGCTTTCGCAACGCAGCAGCATGAAATCATAAGCCGCGCGAAAACGCGGGTGGGTCAGCAAACGGAACGGCTTGCGTCCGCTACGCGTTTCAAAACGCGGTTGCATCGCCCATATTTCCTGGATGACAGCATCAAAGCGGCGTGGAATCGCCAGTTTTTTATGCTGCAGCGAGAGAATCTGATCCATCGCCTTGAATAAAGCGGGCAGAGGCTTTTCGCCGGAAGCTTGCAGTGAATTCCAGCATGACAGCACTTCATGCCATAGCAGGATGGCAAAGAGAAATCCCGGTGAAACCGGCTTATTCTGTCTGATCCGCTCGTCGGTATCCTGCAGAGCAAGGGTAATAAAACGTTCGCCCAAAGGTTGTTCCAGGATGACATCGAGCATCGGCAGAAGACCGTGATGCAATCCGCGCGCGCGCAATTCAACCACGCATGACAGCGAGTGTCCCGACAGTAACAGTTTCAGCATTTCATCAAACAGACGCGACGGCGGAACGTTTTGCAGCAAAGGCGCCAGATCGCCGATCGGCTGGGCGGTTCCGGCTTCAATTTGCATCTCCAGTTTTGCTGCCAGCCGCACCGCGCGCAATAGCCGCACCGGATCTTCGCGGTAGCGCTGCACCGGGTCTCCGATGATGCGCAATTTTTTCGTTTTGATGTCTTCATAACCCTTCAGGTAATCCAGAATCTCTTCCCTGGCGGGATCATAAAACAGCGCATTCACGGTGAAATCACGGCGTATGGCATCCTCTTCCCGGCTGCCGAAAACATTATCGTGCAGCAGGCGGCCGTGCTGGTCGGTCTGTTGAGCCGATGCGGAATCATCGCCGTTATCCAGCGAAGGTCCGCGAAAGGTCGATACTTCCACGGTATCCGCGCCGCACATCACGTGAACCAGACGAAAGCGCCGCCCGATGATGCGCGAGCGGCGGAAAATCTTATGAATTTCTTCGGGCGTAGCATTGGTTGCGATATCAAAATCCTTCGGTGTCAGTCCTAATAGCAAATCGCGTACCGCACCTCCGACGATATAGGCGGAATATCCGGCCTGCTGCAAGGCTGTGGCTGTTTTTAGCGCGCAGGTGTTAATCTGGTTGCGCCGGATATGATGGTGTTTGTTTGAAATAACATTCAGCTTGGCGATAGACTCGGAAGCAGGCGCTTTACGGCTGAATACCTTGCGGAGAAATTTGCGGATCATTGCAATGGGTAAAAGTATCCGGTGCTGATTGTAGGGCCGTTTTGCATGATGATTACATCAATTCGGGTCATCAAATTAAAATTTTGTGAAGCCAGCCGGTAAGCCGGGTTCTGTCGTGGACAGTCATTCCTCTAGATGCACGGTTACCCGTGCATTCAAGCAACCTACCCGCAGGCTCTGCGAGCAACATCATCGCCTGCCTATTTGGTCTTGCTCCGGATGGAGGTTACCGCGTTTCACCGTAACTGAATACGCTCGTCTCTGTGGCCCTGTTCCTCGCCTCACGGCGGACGGCCGTTAACCGTCATCCTGCTCTGTGGAGCCCGGACTTTCCTCCCCCTGTGCTCAAAACGAGCGGCAGGCAGCGACTGTCTGGCCAGCTTCATCGGGTATTCTATCATTTGCAGGAATGGAAGATGGGTCAAATAATCGGCCGGATAGCTGCAAAGTGTTCAATAAATCCGGTCCATATAGCTGATTTTATGGTGGAAACGGATAGGATATTCACAGCGTAACGAATACGGCCGGGCTGATTGTAGAACTGAAAAAATTCCGGCTGGCCGGATGAATGCGTAAATCACATTACCGTAAAGACTTTATGCTTTATGCGGTTTTTTGCTAAAAATTTTTGAACCGGCGGTATTTTTTATCAACCAATCAGTTTTGTTACCGGAATCAAAAATGCGGTATCTTCCAGGAGTTCGCTTAGCGGACTATGTGGAAGAATGTACCCTTTCCAGCAAGCAGGCCAGCGGATTTGCTCCGGTTTGTTTGATTGTTTCACTTTTTCATCACGGCTATTTACATTCATGTTGTCAAAATCTTTACGTTTTAATAAACCGGTTTTTTTCATTTTTCTGTTTTGCGTGCTGACGCTATTGTGCTTATGGTCCGGCGGTGCTTACTCAAAAAACCAGTCGTCCGCATTCAAAGCCATTGAGGCCGCGCGTGCCGCGGTCGCACGCGGTAAAATGGATGAAACGCAGCGGCAGGCTGCGATGGATCATCTGGATGCCGCGCAAGCGGACGAACGCGAAGCCGAGGCATTGCAGGAAAGTCTGGTCACGCTGCGCGCCGGGACGGCGGATCAGCCGGCGCGTATGGAGCGGCTGAATAAAGATCTGGCGGTCAATCGCGAACGGGAGTTATTGGAATGGTCCCGGCGCATTCCGGCTGACGCCGATGGAGAAACCCTTGAACAATTGCTGGAACAGGAACGTACCATCATCGCTGATCTGCGCGGCCAGATCAGCGCAGTCGGGGCAGACTTGGCGCTGGCGTTATCGCGCCCGGCTCAAACGGCGGATGAAATCACCACATTGCACCGCCGCATCGATGAATTGTCCGTTCCTTTCGTAGCCCAGAAAGACGAGCCTGCCGCCTTGTTCGAAGCCCGCCGGCTGCGCCGCAGCGGCGAGCAGCATCGGCTGCAGGCCACGCTGGAATTACGTCTGGCCGAGCAGGATACCGCTATACAGCGGCAGCGTTTGTATGAATTATCCTTGCGTGAATTTCGTAACCAATTGAAATTGCATGAAAATAGAGTGGAGCATTTACAGCAGCGTATTGCCGATCGCGGCCGGCGCGAGCTGGAGTCGCTGGTTGAGCAATTGGTCAAGCGTGAACAGGAACAGGCGGGTAGTGCCGCGATCCTGGCAACAGCCGCTACGGCTAATCGTCTCATCGGCGAGCAGTTGATACAGCAAAATGAGCATCTGGCGCGCGATCGCATTGCGCTGGCCAATATGGAACAGGCGCGCGAGCATATTGCGGCCATATTGCGCGATAGCCGGACGCGGCTTGACGTGGGCGGGGCCAGTGAACGCGTCGGCCGCTGGTTGTGGGGTGAGCGGCGCCGGTTGGAGTCTCATGCCGGCCTTTTGCAGCGCCTGAAGTTGATCCGTAATGACCTGGCCGATTTGCGCCTGGAACGGGTGCTGTTGAGTGAGCAGCAGCGGGGGTTGCTGGATATCGGCGTTGCTGCCCGGATGCTGGCGGAAGCGTATGTGGAGGCGGGCAATGAGGAACGCGGGGATGCCGCTGCGCAAGATCAGTTGTTTCCGCTGCTGCATAAGCGCGCCGAGCTGCTGATTTTGATGGAGCCGTTGCTGCAACGGCGGATCGCGGCGCTGGAAAAAAGCGAACAGACGTTGCAGGAGCAGTTGCAAGTGACACAGGAATTGCAGCAGATGCTGGATCGCCATCTGTTATGGATTCCCAGTCACGGCATTATCAATAGCGGCTGGTTTCAGCGGTTGCCGGAAGGATTGTACGACTTGATCAAACCGTCGCGCTTCACGACTTCGATCACGCTGAGTCTGCGCGACTTCCGCCAGCAGCCCTTGCCCTGGGCGGGCAGTTTGCTGCTGGTGCTGATTCTGCTGGAATTCCGGCGCCGTGCTCCGGCGCGTATTGAAGCATTGGCATTGAACACTTATCAGATTCGCAACGACAGTTATCAAAACACGCTCAAGACATTCGGCTGGACCTTGTTAGCCGCTCTGCCGGGGCCGGCTGCGCTGGCGTTGTCAGGTCAGTTGCTGCAGGATATCGGCAGCCCCGGGCGATTCAGTCATTCGCTGGGCCAGGCCTGCATGCTGCTGGTACTGCCGCTGCTGACCGTGCAACTGCTGCGCTGGGTCAGCATGGAGCGCGGTCTTGGTCATGCCCATTTCCGCTGGACACGGCAGCGCCGCACGGCATTGCATCACTGGCTGCCGGGAGCCGCCGCCGTGGTGATTCCGCTTTACTTCATCAGTTCACTGGCATTCATCCGCAGGGTTGACCTGGCGATCGACGTACAGGCGCGCGCGGCGATTGTCCTGAGTTGCCTGGTTCTTGCCTGGGCGTTGTGGCGCTTGCTGGATGCCGGGCGTGTGTGGGTCGTCAGAGGTGTGATCAGCGAGCCGTCGGCACTGCGCAAACTGTTGCGTCTGCTGCTGCCCGCGGTGTTGCTGGCAACCGCCGTATTGGCCCTGACCGGCTATGTATATTCCGCCGGTATGATACTGCAATCGCTGCTTGCCAGTTTTAACATCATTGTCATGGTCGCGGTTGTGATGGGATTGCTGGCGCGCTGGTTTCTGCTTGGCGAACGGCGCCTGGCGCTGCACCGGCTGGAAGAGCGCCGCGCGGCGGCGGCGCAGGCCGCGCAGGAATCCGGCGAAGTCATACCGGAACCGGAAGAGAACATTACGCTGGAACAAGTCAATACGCAGACGCGGCGGTTATTGCGGGTGCTGCGTTACAGTTTGCTGACGCTCGGTCTGATCTGGGTCTGGGTTGCCATATTGCCGGCGATTGGCCGTTTGGATGAAATCGCCCTGTGGCATTTCAGTGACACCGGGGCCGATGGCATCGTGATCCAGCAGCCGGTTACCCTGATGGCGGTCTTGCTGGGTATTTTCGCTTTGGCCTTGACTACGGCTGGCGCCAGAAATCTGCCCGGACTGATCGAAATCAGCCTGTTGTCCCATATCCGCATCGATGCGGCTTCGCGCTATGCGATTACCAGCGTGCTGCGCTATGCGATCGTGATTGGCGGCACCCTGGTGGGGCTGAATTTTCTCGGTATGCGCTGGTCGCAGTTGCAGTGGATGGCTGCGGCTTTGACGGTCGGGCTCGGCTTCGGCTTGCAGGAGATCTTCGCCAATTTTGTATCCGGTATTATTCTGTTGTTTGAACGGCCGTTCCGGGTGGGCGATATCATTACGGTGGGCGATCTTTCCGGCCGGGTCACCCGCATCCGTACCCGCGCAACCACGGTTCTTGATTTCGATAACAAGGAAATCGTCATTCCGAACAAGACGTTCATTACCGGCCAGCTCATCAACTGGACGTTGACCGATACGGTTACCCGCGTGGTCATCCGTGTGGGGGTTGCCTACAATGCCGACACCGACAAAGTGCGCGCGCTGCTATTGCAGGCGGCCAGAGAGGATGAGCGGGTGCTGGCGGAACCGGAGCCGTTGTGCTGGTTCCTGGCTTTCGGCGCCAGTTCGCTCGATTTCGAGCTGCGCGTATTCGTCAACACCATCAGCCATCGGCTGGAAGTCCAGAATTTCCTCAATAGCCGGATTAAAGCGCTTTTTGCCGAACACCATATCGAGATCGCCTTCCCGCAGCTCGATTTGCATGTGCGTGATCTGCCTGCCGCAATCAATGGCACGGCGAAAACAGAAAAAGTCTGATGCGCCGCAGGAATCCGGCAAAGGCGCGCGGGGATGCGCTACTTGATCAACATCGCGTTGATTTGCGTTAGCGTATCTTCATCCAGCTCACCGGCTTCGGCGCTCAAGCGTAATCTCGACATCAGATAGCTGTGATAGGCCTTGGCCAGATCGCGTTTGGCGGCATACATTTGCTGCTGGGCATTCAGCACATCGACTTCGGTTCTGACACCGACCTGTTGCCCGAGAATGGTCGAATCCAGTTGGCTTTGACTGGAGATCAGCGCCTGCTTGAGCGCGTTAACCTGGGCAATGCCGTTAGTTACATTGAGATACTGCTGCCGTGCTTGCAGCGTGATAGCGCGCCGGGCGCTTTCCAGGTCGTTCAAGGCTCTATCCTGCAGGGACAGCGCTTCCCGTACGCGCGATTGCACGGAAAAGCCTTGGAACAGCGGCACATTGAGTTGCAGTCCGATTGATTTTGAAACGAGATCGATGCCGCGGCCGGTAATCGCGCCGCCAACGCCGGTCTGGTCGCTATACTGCGCCACCAGATCCAGGGTCGGATAGTGTTGCGCCCAGGCTTTTTTTACATCCTGATGCGCCGCTTCATAGGCCGCCTGCTGGATTTTCAGCGCGAAGTTTTTTTCTTCCGCCACGCGCACCCATTCATCCATGGTTTGGTATTGCAGATTGGCCAGATCGGAGGCAATTTGTCTGGCGCCCAGGAGATTATCGGGGAAACGGTCAATAATGCCTTGCAGCGTGCGCTTTCTGATTTCAAGCGCATTGCGCGCGGCAATTTCCTGCGAGGTAGTCAGGTCATAGCGCGCCTGTGCTTCGTTGGTATCCACGATGGTGGATACGCCTACTTCAAAGTTGCGCCTGGCTTGTTCGAGCTGAATCAGGATGGCTTTTTTTTGCGCCTCGGCGACTTCGACATCAACCTGGGCATCCAGCACATCGAAATAAGCCTGCGCAACACGCAAAATCAAATCCTGTCCGGCTACAACGAATTGCGCATCGGCCTTACTGACTTCAATTTTTGACTGTTGATAGATGATGATATTTTCCATCCGGAACAGCGGCTGCGTGGCTGCAAGGGTTACGCCCCGTCCGTGAATCGTGACTTCCTGCGGATTAAGATTGCCTACATTGTCCGCATTGACTTGCTGGATCGTGCGTGACCCTGACAGGGTGATAGTGGGCAAAAAACCGGCCCGGCCTTGTATTAGTTTTTCCTGCGCGGCCAGATAGACCGCGCGTGCCGACCGGTACTGCGCATCCTGCGCCAAAGCTTCCTGATAAACGCTCATCAGATCTGCGGCTTGCAGCATGGAATGCGATAGGATACCGATGAAGGCAGCGAAAACAGCTTGCGGGAATTTCATGGATTTTTCCGGTACGCATGCTGAGCTGCTGAAACCGCGGCAGTGAGCCGGCCGCTACGTCTGATAACACGCGTTACAGCCTGGATACTCAAAAGGTAAACCTTACCGGTTGCTGTGCATTGATGAGCGGTGCCGTGCTGGTTTCAAACATCTGGGTTGTGGTGAATTCGCCGGGCGCCACGCAGGTGATTAATAACGCTTCCATGACCGGGTCTTCTCCGACAATGGCGAACAAACGCCCGCCGGGATTAAGGCTGTTCTGAAAAGCATCCGGTAAAACCGGTGTCGATGCGGTTAAAACAATGACATCGTACGGTGCATGCTTGGACCAGCCGCGCGCGGCATCGCCTTGTTCGATGGTGACGTTGGTGATGTTGTGCGCTTTGAGATTGTTTTCCGCCATGGTTTTCAGTTCGGGTATGATTTCGACGCTGTAAACATGCGCGCCTCTTTCAGCCAGCAGCGCCGTCATGTAACCGCTGCCGCTGCCGACTTCGAGGATTTTGTCTGTTTTTTTGACGTGAAGTTCCTGCAGGATGCGCGCTTCCATCTTGGGGGTGAGCATCACCTGCCCATGACCCAGCGGAATTTCCATATCCACGAAAGCCATTGCTTGATTTTCCGCAGACACGAATTCTTCACGTTTTACTTTGTACAGCAAATCCAGCACGTTATCGTCCAGTACACTCCATGTGCGAATTTGCTGTGCAACCATATTAAACCGGGTTTGTTCAATATCCATTTCTAATCCGTATTCCTGAATTAAGGTAAGACTTGCAATTATTTCACATTTCCATTAGCTTCACAGCATCAGCTAGGGGTCCGTTTTCAGAATTGTCTGATAATCTGGTGAGAAAGTCCCTTAATACCTGACGCGGATAATGCCGCCGTAGGGAAGCTGGGATTGATTCCCTCGCTCTTTATGGCATTTCTAAGGAGCATTTATATTATGAGCATTACAGTTTTAAACCCAAAAGATTTTTCGAGTGCAACTGCCCAAGTCGATGCAGCTGCTGTAAAGCCGCTGCCGAATTCAC
>CAZDYN010000043.1:0-11103 GCA_964509635.1 uncultured Nitrosomonas sp.
AGTTACTGTTCCCGGTGGAATTTGCTGCGTAACCATTTTTTGCTCGTGCCTCGTGTTGTTTAGAACTTTGAATTTTTAGAGGCACCCTTGAATCAATAGACAAAAAACAGCAGTGCCAGACCAATGCCGGCCGCCGTTGCCAGCATGCCGGAAATACACTGTCTGGCCAGCAAGCTGCTGCCGATGAAGAAAATGAGGCCGAGTTTGAAGGCGATATTGGACAGTATGCCGAGCGAGATGGCCATGACCGTTTCTGCGGCTTCCAGTTTACCCAGTTCATATAAGCGCAGGCTCGACAGCGTAATGGCGTCGACGTCCGTCAGGCCGGATACCAGCGCGACGGCGTACAATCCGCTGCTGCCCGCGATATCGGATAGCCACGCGGCAAAAAACAGAACGATGCCGTAGATCAGTCCGAAAGCCGCTGCCGTGCGCAATTCGGTTGGATTTTTGGTTTCCGGCATAGGTAAATCATTTTGTTGTTCCAGCTGATACCACCAATAAGCCGTGACACCTAATCCCAGCAGAAAGCCGCTGCCTAAAATGGGCAGTAACTGCGGCAATATGGCGGGAGAAGCCACTGCGCTGACGATCGCCAGACGGATCAGCACGGTCAGATTGGCAAGCAGGATGACGACTACGGCAAGCTGCGTGAGGCTCTGATTTTCAGCAGCGCGGCGCGCGTATACCAGTGTTGTTGCGGTGCTGGATACCAGCCCGCCAAATAAGCCCAGGATAGCGCTATGGCGCGGGCCGATGAGCTGCAATGCCACATAACCCGCCAGACTGACACCCGAAATCAATACCACCATCAACCAGATCTGGTACGGATTGATGGCGTCATAAGGCCCGTAATTCTTGTCCGGCAGGATCGGGAGAACAATAAAAGTCAGCACGGCGAATTGCAGCACCGAAATCAAATCGCGCCGGCTCAGTTTCTGGGTAATGCCGTGCAGTTCGGTTTTGAAGTACAGCAATATCGTGGTGATGATGGCGAGCATGATCGCCAGCTTGTCATTGCCATACCAGACTGCGGCCCCCAGACCGTAACAGATGAGAATAGCCGCTACCGTGGTGGTGCCGGGATCGACACTGTCGTCTTTCGCGCGGAAATAAGCTGCGACCGTCATCAGGCCGACGATCATCAGGCCGCCCAGCAGCAGCCAGGGCGTGGCTTTTTCCGATAGCATCGCCGCCAGCGTGCCGAAGAGCGCGACCAGTGCGAATGTTCTTAATCCGGCCCGCGAACCCGGGCTGCGCTCGCGCTCCAGTCCGATGAGCAGGCCAATCGCGAGACTGGTCAGAAAATGCGGCAAGGCCGCCAGCTCTCCATGCAGTGCGAATTCAGTGTGCATCGCCGTTTACCGCGTTATCTGCCTGGGACCAATGTTCCAGCAGGAATTGCAGGGATGTTTTGCCATTGTATTCATTGATCTGTAATCGATAAACCGCGTCGATGAGATCGGGCAGCGGATCGTTATGGAAAAATAAAATGCCATCGTAGGCATCATCCGGTTTCCGCACCGCCGGTGTCAATGGATACTGAGTGATGGCATCCAGTTTTCTTAACTTCAGCTTTAAGTGCTTTTCGCCGACGATGCGCTGGCTTTCGACATAAAACCGCGCCGTGAACGCGGGTTGCGGAAAACCTTGCCCCCACACTTGCCGGTCGAGAGTTTCTGCCAGTTCCAGATTGATTTCCGCCTGCTCCAGATCGCCATCGGTTTCGATGACGCGCGTCAGATCGGCCGGTGTTAGCAGGGTTTGCGCAACCTGTTCAAAGACATCGCGGAATTGCTCGAAATGACCGGTGTTGATCGTCAATCCCGCAGCCGCTGCGTGCCCGCCGAATTTGCGGATCAGTCCGGGATGCCGCTTGGCAACCAGATCCAGCGCGTCGCGCAGATGAAAACCGTTGATCGACCGCCCGGAACCTTTGATTTCACCGTCGCTGCCGGGCGCGAAGATGATCACCGGGCGGTGATACTTGTCCTTGATGCGCGAGTCGAGGATGCCGATGACGCCTTGGTGCCAGCCGTGATCAAACAAACAGATGCTGTAAGCGGTTTCAATATCCGCTGCGCGGGTTTTGAGCGTATCTTCCAGTTTGAGCAATGCGCTTTCCTGCATGGTGGATTCGATCTCGCGGCGCTGCCGGTTCAATTCGTCGAGTTGTTGGGCAATGTGCGCCGCATATGCTTCGTCATCGGTAATCAGGCACTCGATACCGAGCGACATATCATCCAGCCGCCCGGCTGCATTCAACCGCGGGCCCAGCATGAAACCCAGTTCATACGTCGATATCTGCCGGTGATCCCGCCGCGACACCTGTAACAGCGCGTTGATACCGGCGCAGGCGCGTCCTTTGCGGATGCGTTGCAAACCCTGCTGCACCAGAATGCGGTTGTTGCTATCCAGCTTGACGACATCGGCAACGGTTCCGAGCGCCACCAGATCAAGAAAACCGGCGAGATTCGGTTCCTGCCGGCCGGATGCCGTGAAAGCGCCGCGCTGACGCAATTCCGCGCGCAGCGCCAGCATCAGGTAGAAAATAACGCCGACACCGGCGATACTCTTGCTTGGAAAAGGACAACCGGGCTGATTCGGATTGATAATGGCCATGGCGTCAGGCAGTTGATCGCCGGGCAGGTGGTGATCGGTAACCACTACCTGCATGCCCAGCCGGTTGGCTTCGCTTACGCCGTCAACGCTGGCAATGCCGTTATCGACCGTGATCAGGATGTCCGGTTGCTTGGCGCTATGCGCCAGATGCACGATTTCCGGGGTCAGGCCATAACCGAATTCAAACCGGTTCGGCACCAGATAATCAACGCTGGCGCCAAATTTGCGCAAAATGCGGATAGCGGTAGCGCATGCGGTCGCACCGTCGGAATCGTAATCCGCGACAATCAGCAGACGCTTTTGGGCGGCGATGGCGTCGGCCAGCAGGGCTGCCGTGCCGGTGATATTTTTCAGTTGCCCGAATGGAATCAGATGCGTCAGTTCGGTTTCGAGCTGGCCGGGATTTTCAATGCCGCGCGCGGCGTAAATACGCGCGAGTACCGGCGGCAAGCCGCCGTTGCTGAGTGTCCGGAAGGATTGCGGATCATACGGGCGGGTGGTGATTTTGGGCATGAACACTATTCAAAAGTTTTACCGGTATGGCTATTCTGCCGGGGTCTCTAACGCCGCCGCAAGCCTTTCCACTTTCAGTACATGCAAGCGGCGGCTATCGACGCGTTGCACGGTAAATTTAAATTGGCCGATCACCACCGATTCGTTACGCACCGGCAGACGGCCGAATTTGTTCAAGACCAGACCGCCGATCGTGTCGTAGTCATCGTTGCTGAAGTTTGCGCCGAGCACTTCGTTGAAATTGTCGATCTCGGTAATGGCCTTGACCCGGTATTGCCCGTCCGATTCCGTGACGATGTTGTCTTCCTCTTCGTTAAAATCGTATTCGTCTTCAATTTCCCCGACGATCTGTTCCAGCACGTCCTCGATCGTTACCAGACCGGCCACGCCGCCGTATTCATTGACGACAATCGCCATGTGGTTGCGGTTGCTGCGGAAATCCTTGAGCAGCACGTTGAGGCGCTTGGATTCCGGAATGAATACCGCCGGGCGCAGCATGTCGCGCATATTGAATTCCTCTTCACCGGCGTAATAGCGCAGCAGGTCTTTGGCCAGCAGAATGCCGATGATATTGTCCTCGCTGCCTTCAGTGACGGGGAAGCGCGAATGCGCAGCCTCAATGACAAACGGGATGAATTTTTCGGGTTTCTCGCTGATGTCGACGACATCCATTTGCGAGCGCGGCACCATGATATCGCGTGCCTGCATTTCCGAAACCTGCATGACGCCTTCGATCATGCTGAGCGCATCAGAGTCGAGCAGGTTGCGCTCAAAGGCGGAGTGCAACAGGGTAATCAGTTGTTCGCGGTCTTCCGGTTTGCGGATCAGCATTGCGCCCAGCCGCTCTAACCAGCCGCTTTTAGGTGGGGGTTCGTCCATGATGTATTGGGTTGAGTATGAAAAACATTGAAATGGAATTTAATTCTTTAAAGGTGCCCGGCATAGGGGTCCTCATAGCCAAGCCTGGCGAGTATTTGCGTCTCCAGTTGCTCCATTACCGCCGCATCGGCATCTTCGATATGGTCGTACCCTTGCAGATGCAGAATTCCGTGCACGGTCAGATGCGCGTAATGCGCCATCAGGTCCTTATGCTGTTGCTGCGCCTCTTGCTCGACAACAGGCGCGCACAGCACGATATCGCCGGTCAAAGGCTGCGTGCCGTCGTAAACAAAGGTCAGCACATTGGTCGCGTAATCCTTGCCGCGGAATTGATGGTTCAATTCGCGCCCTTCGGTTTCATCCACCAGCCGTAAAACAATTTCGGCCTGCTGCATCAGCGCGGCTTTGACCCAGCGGCGGAACTGCGGCCGGGCGGGTGCAGCGGAATGGTCTGTCGCGTATTGCACCATCAGTTTGAATGATTTTTCCGTGCGCAAAGCGGGTCAGGATTCCTGTTTTTGTTTATCGTGTTTTTCATAGGCACTGACAATGCGCTGCACCAGCGGGTGCCTCACCACATCCTCGGATTGGAAGCGCACGAAAGCGATGCCGCGGATGTCCTTGAGCACCTGCTGCGCTTCCACCAGACCGCTTTTCTGATGCTTGGGCAGATCAATCTGCGTCACATCGCCGGTAATGACCGCCTTGGAACCCAGGCCGATGCGTGTCAGAAACATTTTCATCTGCTCCGGCGTGGTGTTCTGCGCCTCGTCCAGAATGATGAACGACTGATTCAGCGTCCGTCCGCGCATAAAAGCCAGCGGCGCGATTTCAATCGTGTTGCGTTCAAATTGTTTGCTGGTTTTATCAAACCCCATTAAATCATACAAGGCGTCATACAACGGGCGTAAATAAGGGTCAACTTTCTGGGTCATATCGCCGGGTAGAAAACCCAGACGCTCGCCCGCTTCGACCGCCGGGCGAACCAGAATCAGGCGGGATACCAGGCCGCGTTCCAGCGCATCCACAGCGCTGGCTACCGCGAGATAGGTCTTTCCGGTTCCGGCCGGGCCGATGGCGAAAGTGATGTCGTGTTCCTGGATGTGTTGCAGATACTGCGCTTGACGCGGCGTGCGGCCGCATAGATTGCTGCGCCGTGTCAGCAGCGCGGGCGCCGCGGGCTGCTTCACACTGGTATCGCCGCCAGCGGTTGACTCCGGTGCGGTATGCGGGTTCAGGACTTCGATCAGCCCGAGCTGAATCTGCTCCAGGCTGAGATGTTGCTGCGACTGGTTATAAAAATTGCGCAGCACCTGCGCCGCCAGTTTGGTCTGGCCGGATTGGCCCGCTAAGCTGAAGTGTTCGCCACGGCGGGAGATGGTGACATCCAGTGCGATCTCAACCTGTTTGAGGTTTTCATCCAGCGCGCCGCACAAATTGGCGAGGCGCTGGTTATCGGCTGGCGTGAAGGAAATTTCCAGGGGTGCGGGTTTCAATGTTTGGCGTGGCTGTTACGATAACGGGATTCTCTCAGCGGGCGCGATACTTTGCAAGTTAAAACCCTGCTGCAAGTGCTTTTTTTAACAGCCTGTCAGTCATGCACGATCTCACCACGTAACGTATGCGAACGCGCTTCGGTGATGCGCACGTTGACAAAACGGCCGGCCAGCGCGGGATCGCCAGCCAAATTGACGACGCGGTTACTATCGGTGCGCCCGGAAAATTCATCGGCATTCTTTTTGGATACGCCTTCGAGCAGCACGCGCTGTATCGACCCGACCATGCTCTGACTGATTTTGCGGGCTTGCAGGTTGATTTGCGACTGCAAGCGTTGCAGTCTTTCCAGCTTGACTTCCTGCGGCGTGTCATCCGGCAAATCGGCGGCTGGTGTGCCGGGACGCGGGCTGTAAATGAAACTGAAGGAGTCGTCAAAATTCATGTCTTCGATCAATTTCATCGTCGCGGCGAAATCAGCTTCGGTTTCGCCCGGGAAGCCGATGATGAAATCGGAAGAAAGTGAAATATCCGGGCGGATCGCGCGCAGTTTGCGGATGATGGATTTGTATTCCAGTATGCTGTACCCGCGTTTCATCGCTGCCAGCACGCGGTCGGAACCGGATTGCACCGGCAGGTGCAGGTGATTGACCAGTTTGGGTAACTGACTGTAGGCCTCTATCAGCCGCGTGGTGAATTCCTTCGGGTGCGACGTGGTGTAGCGGATGCGCTCGATGCCCGGTATTTCATGCAGATATTCCAGCAGCAGCGCGAAATCGGCGATTTCGCCGTCGTCCATGACGCCCAGATAAGCGTTGACATTCTGCCCCAGCAAGGTGATTTCCTTGATGCCCTGATCCGCGAGAATGGCGATTTCCGTCAGCACATCGTCCAGCGGGCGCGAGACTTCTTCGCCGCGCGTATACGGCACCACGCAGAAACTGCAATACTTGCTGCATCCTTCCATGATCGAAACAAACGCGGTCACGCCTTCGGTGCGGGCGGGCGGCAGGTGATCGAATTTTTCGATCTCGGGAAACGAAATGTCCACCTGCGGCCGGCCGGTCGCCTTGCGCGTTTCGATCAATTGCGGCAGCCGGTGCAGAGTCTGCGGCCCGAACACGACATCCACATACGGCGCGCGGCTGACGATCGCCTTGCCTTCCTGGCTGGCGACGCAGCCGCCGACGCCGATCAATAAATCGGGATTGCTCTCTTTCAGATGCCGCACGCGTCCGAGATCATGAAATACTTTTTCCTGCGCTTTCTCACGCACCGAGCAGGTATTGAACAAAATGATATCGGCTTGCGCCGGATCATCGGTGGATTCCATGCCGTATGCGGCGTGCAGGACATCGGCCATTTTCTCCGAGTCGTACTCGTTCATCTGGCAGCCAAAGGTTTTGATATAAAGCTTGTTACTCACAAATTGACGGGAATGATTTTAAAAAAATAAAAAACGTTTTTGCGGTTTCGGTATCTGCTGCCCTTCATTTTCCGCTGCTTTCACTTCGTCCGGGGTCAGAATCCAGATACGGTGCAGATTACCCATGATATCCAGTTGATAGCGGACCAGACCTATGTAATTGGCTGTACTCGGCAGGATGATCAGATTATCCACTCCCCGGATCTGCCCGCCGGCGCCCATTTGCATTGGCTGTCCATTGATGGTGAAAAGAGGAAAGGAAGTCGCCGTCAGATTACCCAACTGGCTATCGACGGGAAAATTCCTGACTTGCTGGCTGAAAGCCGGAGCCGGAAGCACGGCTAATACGATGGCCAGCAGCCACGGCATCGCTGGTGTTTTTTTCATGGTTTTACCGGACAGCAACCGGATAAAAGGTAATTGAATGAACCGCACGAATTAGGGATTTGAGTCTTGATTGATACCGGATGTTTCCGAAGGCCCTATGATACGCTAAAGAGAAATTCAGTATCAATGGTTTTGTGGCCGTATACAGCGGCCAGTAAATTATTCGAGATAAATCAATGAGCAATCTACAGCGGATCTATCAATTGCATCGCATTCTGGCGCCCCGCACCCAGCCGGTGTCTCATCAAACGCTGCAAGAACTGCTGGAGTGCTCCCGCGCCACGGTCAACCGCGCGATCGAATCGCTACGCCTTTATTTCAACGCGCCGCTGGTCTATGACCGCGAACGTAACGGCTATTATTATGAATCGCGGGATACCGGCCCATTTGAACTGCCGGGTGTCTGGTTTGATGCGCATGAGCTCTATGCATTGCTTGCCGTGCAGCAATTGCTGGAACAGATTCAGCCCGGACTGCTGGGCACGCAGCTCAAGCCGGTCAAGGACCGGCTGGAAAAGATATTGACCTCGCAGCATCCGGACAACCGGCAAATCACCAGCCGCATCCGCATCTTGCGCATGATGGGAAGGCATACCGCCCCCAGGCATTTTCAATCCGCCGCCAGCGCATTGCTGCAACACAAACAGCTCGATATCATTTACCACAGCCGCAGCCATGACCGGCAAACCGGGCGCGTCATTTCCCCGCAGCGGCTCACGCATTACCGCGATAACTGGTATCTGGATGCCTGGTGCCATAAGCGCAACGCCTTGCGCAGTTTTGCGCTGGAACGCATCGTCTCTTCCATATTGCTCGATCACCCCGCGCTTGAAATAACTGAGACCGAACTCGACGAACACTTCACCGCCAGCTACGGCATTTTCGCCGGCAAGGCAAATCACACAGCGGTGCTGCGCTTTACCGCCGAGCGCGCCCGCTGGGTGGCCGATGAGCAATGGCACCCGCAACAGGAAGGAAAATTTCTGCCCGATGGCCGCTATGAACTGCGCATCCCCTACGCCAATGAAACCGAACTGATCATGGATATACTCAAGCACGGCGCGGCGGTTGAAGTCATCGCGCCGGAAGCGTTACGTCAGGCTATCCTGTTAAACTTGCGGCAGGCGCAAGAGAATTATTTGATGGAGAAGAAAAAATGAAGCCTGGACGAAACGACCCATGCCCTTGCGGCAGCGGGAAAAAATATAAGCAGTGTTGCCTGCAAGTGCAAGAAACGCAGCAAACCGAAGATTTCCTGTGGCATCAAATACGCCGTGCAATTAATGGATTGCCTGAAAAATTACTGAAATTCTCGCAAAACCATTGGGGCCAGCACGCCTTGCTGGAAGCATGGGGGGATTTTACGCTATGGAGTGAAGAGGAATTTTCTCCCGGCACGCCGCACATGCAGTTATTTATGCCCTGGTTCTTTTTTAACTGGCACCCGGATCATTCAGTCCCCGATACTGGTACTTCGCGTAAAAAAACAACAGGAGAGGCATTTCTCGGCAAGCATGGCCGGCAACTCGATCAGCTCCTGAAACGCTACATTGAACAATGTTGCACAGCGCCATTCAGTTTTTTCGATATTGTTTCGGTGCGCCCCGGCGATGGATTCCTGCTGCGCGACATTCTGACCGGCGAAGAATGCTATGCCACCGAGCATTCCGGATCAGCCCAGGCGCAAGCCGGAGAGATCGTTTTCGGCAAATTGGTGAAAGTGGATCATGTCGCGATACTGGAAGCCAGCGCGCCTGTTTTTCTTCCGCCCATCGAGAAATTGGCCATTCTTGAGCTGCGAAAGGAGCTGTGCGCACAGGAGAACCCGCCATCGCAAACTTTGCTCAAAAAATATGCCCATGAAATGCTTGCGATTTATCATCAAGTCTACGAACGGCTGCATAACCCGCCCACGCCGTCATTGCGCAACACCGACGGCGACCCGATGGTATTTCAGAAACTCGTTTATGACATTCAATCCCCGCAAACCGCTTTCACAGCGCTGAAACAACTTTGTATCAACAGCACGGAAGACGAACTGCTGCAAGAAGCCGGGTTTAACGCAGCCGGCGAACTGCATCGCATCGAATTTCCATGGCTGAAGAAGGGCAATGCGAAACACAAATCCTGGGACAACACCATCCTTGGGCACATCCGAATCAAGGCGCACCAGCTCACTGTCGAGGTCAACTCAGACAAGCGGGCGCAACAATTCCAAAAATTGATCAAAAAATTACTGCCGGAAGCCCGCTACAAAACCAGCGTCATCGAGTCGCCGCAGGCCATGCTGGCGCACATGCAGGACGAGGGCGAAAGTGCGCAAACCAGGCAGCGGCGGGAAAAGCAGGAAGAACTGAACAGCCGCCCGGAAGTGCAGGAAACAATCATGGAATTCATGCGCAAGCACTTTCGCGCATGGCCCACAGAAAAACTCCCCGCCCTGGGCGGGAAAACACCCCTGCAAACCGCCAAAACCAAAGATGGCCGGGAAAAGATCGAAGCGCTGCTGCGAGACTTTGAGTTAAGAAATGCAGATTCCAATTTACCGGTCGATCAATCCATCTTCGACGAACTGCGTGAGCGGCTGGGTTTAAAAAATCCTGAAAAATAAATTCACAGGCTCAGGTTTTGAGCCTGCGATCCGGGATAATGCAAGGATGCAATTTTTTCGAAAGGAGGCAGCATGTCCCGGCGCGCATTCTTGCAATCACTGACTGCATTGCTTGGCGGATTTGCGCTACCGGCAATGACGCAGACAAAACCGGATCTGCAATTAAAACCGGTCGCCAAGCAATGGAAAACCCTGCAAACTTCCCCGATAGCAGGATTCCAGTACCACCAGGGCGAAGCGCTATGGCCGCAACTCGCAACCGGCCAATCCGTCACCCTGATAAGGGAACCCGGCAACCGCTTCGACCAACGCGCGGTGCGCATAGACTGGCAGGGACATCAGCTCGGCTATCTTCCTCGCATGGACAATGCCGCCGTCTCGCAACTGATTGATCGTGGAGAAAGATTGTCAGCTTTGATAACAGGGTTGAAAAACAGTGATAATCCATGGGAACGGATTGAGGTGGAGGTGAGATGGCGGGTGTAATGATGCTTTTTTCTTCGAATCAATCGGATTGCCAGGCAATTTCTAAGCTTTGCGCTACGACTGATAAGCGGTTATCTCGTGTCCAAATGCGTGCGCCCGGTGTAAGTACAGTAGCAGCCGGGAGTTCGTCATTTCTACAAAGATGGTTTATCCAGACGGAAGTATCCACCAACACGCAGCTCATTCTTTCGCCATATTGGACTGTCTGCGCGGGATTGGCATCAAATCCGGTTGTGAACCGCCCAATAATGCCAAACGCTTGGCGCTCTCCCGTTCAATCAAGGCATGCAACCCTTCGCGCACCAACGCGGTTTTTTCATGCACTCCGGTCAACTCAACCGCCTGTGCGTACAAATCGTCATCGATATTCAATGTGGTTCTCATATTTGGTTTACTCATGCATCAGATTGGGCATCATTATATGGCAATTCCAGTGCTTAACAAGTTTCCTGAGATGTGTGAAATCAGCAGTAATCCGTGGGAGTGGTTCCAGATGGAGGTGAGGTGGCGAGGATGAACAAACGACTTTGGGAAAATCGCATTGTTACCAATGTGGAAATCCTGACAGGCAAACCGGTAATTGCCGGAACGCGCATTTCGGTAGAACTGATACTCGATTGCCTGGCATCCGGCTGGAGCGTGGCAGAATTTATTGAAAACTATCCACATGTTTCACGGGAAGATG
>CAZDYN010000044.1:0-11083 GCA_964509635.1 uncultured Nitrosomonas sp.
GCGCCCATAGCTCAGCTGGATAGAGTACCGCCCTCCGAAGGCGGGGGTCGCACGTTCGAATCGTGTTGGGCGCGCCAATCAATAGCTATCATTTTCAATGCACTATTCCGATTCCTGTCACATTACTTTCGTAATTCGCGGTTCAACACGATATACTGCCGGGTGGCATGCCTTTTATCGTTTTTGCTGCTTACCTATTGCATGGGTGCCAATTCATTGATGTCTACCTTATCAGTCGCGTCGTTCTAAAACTTATAAAGCATATTGGAATGTTTACCGGAATCATACAGGCAGTAGGTGAAATCAAGCAGGCTCAGCCTGTCAACGGCCAGAACAAGAACGGGGTATCCTTGAGCATCCTGGCCGGAGATTTGGATTTGAGCGATATCGCGCCGGGCGGCAGTATTGCTGTCAATGGCGTCTGTCTGACGGTCACAGCGTTAACCGGCAATCTGTTCACCGTCGATGTTTCACAGGAGACTCTCATCTGCACGCAGGGACTTGATCAGAGTGGCGGGCACGTTAATCTGGAGAAAGCCATGCGCTTGTCCGACCGGCTGGGCGGACATCTGGTCAGCGGGCATGTAGACGGCACCGGAATTGTGACCAAATTTGCACCTGCGGGAGAGAGTTTTGAATTGACCATCCAGGCGCCGGAATCTCTATTGCGCTACATTACTCATAAAGGCTCAATAACAGTCAATGGCGCCAGTCTGACGGTGAATCGGATTGCCGGTCATGAGTTTTCGGTCAACCTCATCCCGCATACCCTGACCATGACCAATTTGAAAGAACTTGTACCGGGAATGCAGGTAAATCTGGAAACCGACATGCTGGCCCGTTATGTGGCAAGATTACTCAACGTTTGAAATTAACCGGGATTAAACAGACATGAGCATCAGTGCTATCCAGGATATTATTGCCGATCTAAAACAAGGCAGAATGGTCATCCTGGTCGACGAAGAAGAGCGCGAGAATGAAGGTGATCTGGTACTGGCGGCCGATTTCGTGACACCGGAGGCAATCAATTTCATGGCCACGCACGGCCGTGGATTGATTTGTCTGACCTTGACCGAGGAGCGATGCCATCAGCTGGATTTGCCGTTAATGGTATCCGCCAATCGCGCGCCGCTGGGTACCAATTTCACGCTGTCCATCGAAGCTGCCAGCGGCGTCACGACAGGCATCTCCGCGGCTGATCGTGCGCGCACCATCCAAGTTGCAGTCCAAGCGGATGCCAAACCGCAAGACATTGTGCAACCAGGGCATATTTTCCCGTTAATGGCACAAAAAGGCGGGGTATTGGTGCGCGCCGGACATACGGAAGCGGGTTGCGATCTGGCCAGAATGGCCGGCTTAACCGCAGCTTCGGTGATCTGCGAGATTCTCAAGGAAGACGGCAGTATGGCGCGGCTGCCTGATCTCATGGTGTTTGCGCAAAAGCATCAACTTAAAATTGGCGCGATTGCCGATCTGATTCAATACCGCAATCAAACCGAAAGCCTGGTAACACGAGTCGCCGAACGCGCCATTCAAACCCCGCATGGTGAATTCCTGCTGACCGCCTACCGTGACGAGATAGCCAACACCACTCACCTGGCCTTGGTCAAAGGTGAAATAAACCCGGCAACCGAAACATTGGTGCGCGTGCATGAACCGCTGTCGGTCATTGATCTGCTCGATATTCATGACACTACGCATTCCTGGAGCATCCATGATGCGATGCAATTGATTGCCGCAGCCGGGCAAGGAGTCATTGTGCTGCTACACCGGAAAGAAAGCCCGGCAAAACTGGTCGAGCGCGTGCAACTAAAGGAAACAACCGCGCACGGCGCGATCAAGACCGATCTGCGCGACCACGGTATCGGCGCGCAAATACTGAAAGATCTGAACGTCGGAAAAATGCGCCTGATGGCAACACCGCGAAAAATGCCAAGTGTGACAGGATTTGGTCTGGAAGTGACCAGTTATGTGGAAACACCTAAGCCATGAATTTAAATTCCGGCCGGTCGAAAAACAATCGCAACCGGCCAATAAACTAACAGGAGCCAAACATGGCCTACTTTGACAACATTCTTGAATTTGAACCCGATCTGGATGGATCTGATTTACGCATCGGCATCGTCATGAGCCGTTTTAATATCGACATAGGAGAAGGATTGCTCAGCGCATGCACTGCGGAGCTGAAGAAAAACGGCGTACTGGATTCGAATATCCTGCTCGTGACAATCCCCGGCGCGCTGGAAATCCCGCTGGCGCTGAAAAGAATGGCAATGTCCGATCAGTTCGACGCCCTGATTGCACTGGGCGCCGTGATTCGCGGCGACACCTATCATTTTGAAGTGGTTGCCAACGAATCGGCGCGCGGCCTGCTGATGGTGCAGCTTGAGGTCGAAATCCCCATCGCCAATGGCATACTGACCACCGATAATGACGATCAGGCAATTGCCCGGATGAGTGCCAAAGGCATGGAATCCGCTCAGGTTGCGCTGGAAATGGCCAATTTGCATATCAAAATTGATGAAATCGATTTATGAGCAGCACACCGGATGAAACAGACTCAACCGCCGGCAAGAAAACGGAAAAATATAAAAGCCGCCGCCGGATAGCGCGTGAATTTGTCGTGCAAGGTATTTATCAATGGCGCGTGGCTGGCGGCACCACGGCCTTCATTGAACAGCAGTTACGTGACGACGATGAATTCAAACATGTCGACGAAAAGCATTTCGCCCATGTGCTGCGAGGCGTGCTGGAAAACGCGGAAGAATTGGAGAAAATGATTCAGCCCTGCCTGGATCGCCCTTTACATGAACTGAGTCCGGTAGAATCCGCGATTTTATTATTGAGCACTTTTGAGTTCATGCATAACCCGGAAATTCCCTATCGCGCCATCATCAATGAAGCCATTGAATTGGCCCGAACCTACGGCGGCAGTGACGGCTACAAATACGTCAATGGCGTACTGGACAAATTGGCTGTTCGATTACGTGCTGTTGAAGTCGAAGCAAAGAGACCGGCCAAAAACCGGATATAACGTTATATACCAGCGTGTGCTCAGAATTCGATATTATCCGCCGCTACTTCAAGCGCTCCTCGACGGATGCGATATTGGGGATCGGCGACGATGCGGCGCTCATTACCGTAACAAGCGGAACCGAACTGGCCATGTCCACCGACACCCTGGTATGCGGACGGCATTTCTTCGCTGATGTTGATCCTTACAAACTCGGACATAAATCCCTGGCAGTCAATCTATCCGATATGGCCGCAATGGGCGCCAAACCCCGCTGGGCGCTACTGGCTCTGACATTGCCGCAAGATCTGGCGGAACGGAATAAAACCTGGCTAACTGAATTCAGTGCGGGCTTTTTTGCTCAAGCTGACCTATATCACGTGCAATTGATCGGCGGCGACACAACAGCCGGACCACTGAATATCGGTGTGCAGATTGCAGGCGAAGTCGCGGCAGGCAAAGCATTGCGCCGCAGCGGCGCCAAACCGGATGATGATATCTGGGTGTCCGGCCAGTTAGGCGACGCGGCCTTGGCGCTTCAGCATGAACTCCGGCAAATAACCTTGGAACCCGATGAAATTGCGGCATGTCTGCCCGCCTTGCTAACACCGGCTGCCAGAGTTGAATTAGGACAACGCTTGACCGGCCTGGCGCATAGCGCCATTGATATTTCCGATGGATTAATGGCGGATTTAGGGCATATACTGGCCGCTTCGGAAAAAGCGGCCAGTATCCATATGGCTGACATACCGTGCTCGCCGGTATTAAAGAAATACCTGCCGCAACCACTGGCGGTGAATTGCCTCCTGGCCGGCGGAGATGATTATGAATTATGCTTTACGGCACCCCAATCAAACCGCCGGAAAATTGAACAACTTTCCGGCGAACTGGCCATCCCGCTCACCCGCATCGGCACGATTCTTCGCGGCGAAGGCCTGACCGTGAAAGATGCCCGGGGAAATGTAATGACATTGGAAACCAAAGGATATGACCACTTCAATGCCTGAAACCCAGAATCTGCCCAGTACGCAGCCCCTCCCCTTCCAACCGGATCTGAACTTGATATACAGTCACCCGGCTTATTTCATCGCCTTCTCCGGCGGCGCCGGATTAAGCCCCGTTGCGCCCGGCACGGTCGGCTCACTGGTTGCATTTCCTTTATTCTGGCTTCTCAATCAGTATCTCAGTCCCGTTTATTTTTTGCTGCTGATAGATATCATGTTTATCGTTGGCATCTGGGCCTGCGGTCTTAGCGGTAAAGCGCTGGGCGCGCCGGATCACGGCAGCATGGTATGGGATGAGACGGTAGCCTTTCTTTTGGTGCTGTTCTTTACACCGGTCGATTGGGCATGGCAGCTTGCCGCATTTATTTTGTTCCGCCTGTTTGACATCGCCAAACCCCAGCCTATCCGGCACTACGACAGCCACCTGCAAGGCGGCTTTGGCGTCATGTTTGATGATATGGTGGCAGCCTTCTTTACGTTGCTTTGTTTAGCCGGATGGAAAGCCTGGGTGCTATCTGGATAATATTTTCAATTACAGAAAAGTAAAAATCACCATTAAATAGTGACCATTTAAACTTTTTCCAAATATTGGATGTAATGACCCATCCGATTCATCAAAAACCTCAGTATTAATTAAACAGGAATAATCCATGATTTTTTGGCGTGTAAAATCACTAGATACCATTCTGGCGACAGCCGAAAAGAAAAGTCTCCATCGATCCTTGGGAGCTTGGCAATTAACTCTCCTGGGGATCGGCGCGATCATTGGTACCGGTATTTTTGTACTGACAGCGGAAGCAGCACAGAAAGCAGGACCTGGAATGATGCTTTCCTTCATCATTGCCAGTTTTGTTTGCATCGTAGCCGCCCTTTGTTATTCTGAGCTTTCTTCGATGATACCTGTCTCCGGCTCCGCTTATACTTATTCTTATGCAGTATTGGGTGAACTGGTGGCTTGGCTGGTGGGCTGGGCGCTGATGCTCGAATATTCCGTGGCGGCAAGCGCCGTTGCCGTCGGGTGGTCAGGCTATTTCGTCGGTTTTCTCGATAACTCTCTGGGGGTCACAATACCCTCTGAACTGGCAAATGGTCCTTTTGCCGGAGGCATCATCAATCTGCCAGCAGTTTTCATTTGCGTATTGGTAGTCGGATTGCTGGTTGTCGGCACACGGGAAAGTGCTGCATTTAACGCCGTTCTTGTTGCGATCAAAATTACTGCCCTGACATTCTTCATTGCGATTACTTTACCTGCCGCCAATATCGATAATTTTCACCCTTTTTTGCCTTTGGGTGAAACAGGTGTCATCGCGGCAGCATCTTCCATTTTCTTCGCCTATGTCGGATTCGATGCAGTTTCAACTGCTGCTGAAGAAACCAAGGATCCGCACCGGAATGTGCCGATCGGACTCATCAGTTCATTGGGGATATGTACCTTCTTTTATATCCTGATTTCAGCAGGTGCAATCGGTTCAATCGGTGCGCAACCATTGTTTGATGAAACCGGTAAAGGTCTGCCACCCGGTTCGCTGGTTTTAGCCGAACAGTGCCAATCGCTCGCCGCTGCCGGACAGCATCCATTGGTATGCTCGCGTGAAGCGCTGGCACTGGTTCTGCGAGAAATTGGCTGGGAGAAATTCGGCAATTTGCTCGGTTTGACCGCTTTTCTGGCACTGCCTTCCGTGGTGCTGATGATGCTGTTTGGTCAATCGCGCATTTTCTTTGTGATGTCGCTGCGATGGTCTGTTGCCAGAGGCGCTCAGTCGCGTTCATGCGCGCTTTAAAACGCCATATATCGTGACTTATGTAACCGGTATCGGCGTAACCATCGCAGCCGCCTTTTTCCCGGTCGGCAAGCTTGCGGATATTTCCAATTCCGGAACATTGTTCGCTTTCATGATTGTGGCCCTGTCGGTAATGATACTTCGCGTCAAAGATAAAAATCGCGCGCGACCTTTTAAAACACCTGGTATCTGGCTGGTAGGGCCACTTGCCGTAGTGGGCTGTATTACGCTTTTCCTGTTCCTGCCCAGCGATGCCAAACTGGTATTTCCAATCTGGTCTGGGATTGGATTGATTTTTTATTTTCTGTACGGTTACCGTAAAAGCCATGTCGCCAGAGGCATCGGCACACCAACCGGTGGCGAAGATGTGATTGCTCAGATCAGGCCGCTCGCTGATTGCTCCGATGACAACAGACCGCCTGAGAACAGAAATTAAATAATTAAACATTGATCAGTTCATTCATCATCGGAAACGATCCGTCCTAGGAAGCCACCTGCGAGGACGGAGCTCGCAACAACGCAGGCAAAATAATCAGCGTACAAATAAGCATAAAAGCAAGTTCCACGGTCAGCAGGATACCCATGCTGACAGTACCTTGGTGCGACGAAAGCATCAGGCTCGCAAAATCCACCAAGGCAGTCAATGCGCTATAAAAAATTGCATGCGCGGTACTGGTGTGAATCAGGACTTCGCTTACCAGCTCGTTATTCAAGCTTCGATAAACCATGTGCAAACTGCTGTCGATACCAAGACCAAGCAATAGCGGCAGTGCAATAATATTGGCAAAGTTGAAAGGCACGTCGAGCAACACAGTCAACGCTGCCGTGAACAAGCTGGATAGCAGCAATGGCAGCAACACCAGCAAAGCATACTTAATGCTGCGCAGCAGCATTAACAATATGATAATCACGCCGATGAGCGCCAATGAGAATGCCTGGATAAATGCCTGTACTACAGCCTCACCTGCCTCCAGACTGATGACCGGCGCTCCGATAGCCCGCGGTGCCACCTGCTGCACGGCGCGTACAAAACGGCGCAATGCGCCGTTATCGTTAAGATCCTCTACCGAATAAACCGCTAACCGATATTCCTCCGCTTGGCTGTGCCAACGTTCCCGCAACGGAGCAGGCAAATCTTCCTGGCCAAAAGGCTCGGCCTCAGTAGCGGTACGCAAGCTTTGCAAAGCCAGCGGCAACATCGTCAGCAGATCCTCTTCCATTGCATACAACAGCTTACTTTTTTCATCATTGCCGACTTTATCCAATTGCACGAACAAATTCACCAACGTCGATTTTAACGTGCTTGCAGTTATAGCAGATGGGTGCTCAGGATGTTCGGCAACAAACTGATCCAATGCCGCAGCCAATCCTCGTAAAGCTTTATACTGCTCAGCCAAGACGGCATCGCTTTTTATCCGAACTTGCGGCGGCAAGCATGGTAGCAATCGATCCTACCGTAAGCGCCATTTCCTGGATATACAAGTATTTTTCTTCCTGCTCCGTGGGTACAAAATCCAAAATCGTAACCACCTTATTGACTTCAGGCAGCTTAGCCAATCGCTGTGCTAATTGTTCTGCCTCCAGGCGATTGCTAGCCAGCACAGCAACATGCCAAGGTGAAAGATCCGGTTCCGCAAGCAACTCCCGGAAAGCCTGCACCGTACCCGCCTTTTGATCTTGCATATTCAACAGATTGTAATCAAACCTCACTTGCGGCAATAGCATAAAAGCTGCCACTGTCGCTGCCAAAGTAGCGGCATAGGTTAACTTGTGCCACTTCAAGGAAAACTCGAGTACCTTGCCGATAGAACTTTTGGCAACCGATTGCATTGGCATCCGTCTTGGCAGATAACGTAACAGTGCGGGACCAATGGTAAGGGTAACCAGCAGACTGATAATCATGCCGGTGCCGGAAATGACTGAGAATAATCCCGCCTTGGTTTGATGATGATCAGTTCCTGGTATGTATTTTTTTGCGATTCACCACTGAACATGGTTTGCCATGACAAGGCTCTGGGTGAACCATTCAGCCGGGCTTCCAGCGTGGCATTCACTCCGTTCAGTACAGGGCGCAACTCGATGCTGCGCCGCGGCCAAACTATCGCTAATGCGCTCAAGATCCGGAATGCTTTGGTAGAGCAAACCGTTGCGCGCGGTAAAATCGTCCATCCGGGGTGAATAAACATCGTAAAAGTTTTGAGCATCTTCTTGCAGCCGTTTTACCAGATGTTCTGCCGCCTGACGCACTTACTCGGGTGCAGGAGCATCCAACACGATAAGCAGCGTTTCCATGTCTTGCGGAAATGTTTTGTTGTAATGCTTCAGATTGACGCGGAACGGCAATTCTTCGGAGAGCATATCCGTAGTATCGGTATTCATGCCCAGATTACGCGAGACATAGATGCTGCTCGCTACGGCAATCAGTAACGCCGCTAGCAGTACAGTACCCAGAGCGCATATCGATAAGAGATGCCAGTCCAGTACGCGAAAGCACCATGAACACGGCCATGTGAAGTTTCCACTGTTTAACCTTTTAATTGAGTCAATTCAGATGCATTTCTAATTTTTATAACGATGCTTGAGATATTCAATCATGGGAGGCGTTATCGATAGAACAATGATTGCCAAAATAATGAGCTTGAAGTTTTGTTGCACCATGAAGTAAGAAGATCTTGCAGAATAAAACACCCCACGGCAAACAGCGGGATGCAAGGGGACTAAACCGCGCTTTTCAATCAATTGGTTTTCAACCAGCAGAGATTAAATTTTTCACCGCATTTTACAGGCATAATGAGAGTGGATTTCCTAACAGCAGCGGCTTATTTTTCCATTGCCGCCATATCGCGCCTGTTGACGTTCGCGGAAGAACTCCTCATAAGACATCACCGGCCGTTCCGGGTGCACCGCTCGCATGTGCTCGACATATGTGCTGTATTCCGGCATACCGACCATCAATCGCAGGCTTTGTGAGAATTGGCGTAAAGTCAGGGTAATTTTGTCATGCATGTTTAAATCTCCATTATTTATTTTCGATCGTCACGTAAGCGGGTAATAACTCAAAAGGAGCCTCCTGGGCGGTCGGGTGACGAACAGTGCGTGCTTGCAGTACGGTTTTAATCCCGAACGCCAGCATACTGATCAGCACCGCCATGAATAATCCTGCCAGAGACGCATTCACATAATCGTTGAAAATGACCTGCTGCATTTGCTCCAGTGCTTTGGCTGGCGCCAGCACGATGCCTTGCGCCACCGCATCCTGGTATTTTTCCGCATGCGCGAGAAAACCGATACGCGGGTTATCGTGGAAAATCTTCTGCCAGGCGGCGGTCAGCGTGCAGGTGCACACCCACACCAGCGGGATCGCGGTAATCCAGGCGAAGCGGTCCAGCTTCATCTTGAACAGCACGCAGGTGCACAGAATCAACGCAATTCCGGCGAGCATCTGATTGGCGATACCGAAGAGCGGCCACAGCGTATTGATCCCGCCCAGCGGGTCGATCACGCCTTGATACAGAAAATACCCCCAGCCGCCAACGCAGATGCCGGTGGCGATCAGGCTGGCAACCAGCGAATCGGTGCGTTTCATCGCCGGGATGAACGAACCGAGCAGATCCTGCAGCATGAAACGCCCGGCACGCGTGCCGGCGTCGACCGCAGTCAGAATGAACAACGCCTCGAACAGAATCGCGAAGTGGTACCAGAACGCCATCATCGCCGTGCCGCCGGCTACTTCCGAGAGGATCTGCGCCATACCGACCGCCAGTGTCGGCGCGCCGCCGGTGCGCGAAATGATGCTGTGCTCGCCGACGTTCTGCGCGGTTTGCGTGATCATTTCCGGGGTGATATAGAAACCCCATTGTGAGATGGTTTGCGCCGCCGATTCCGCCGTGGTGCCGATGATCGCCGCCGGACTGTTCATCGCGAAGTAAATACCCGGTTCCAGCGCCGCCGCTGCGACCAAAGCCATGATCGCGACAAACGATTCCATCAGCATCGCGCCGTAGCCGATGAAGCGCGCATCGGTCTCGTTCTGGATCATTTTCGGCGTGGTGCCGGACGCGATCAGCGAGTGAAAGCCGGAAATCGCGCCGCACGCCACCGTAACGAACAGGAACGGGAACAAATCGCCCGACCACACCGGGCCGCTGCCGTCGATGAATTGCGTCAGCGCGGGCATTTTCAGCTCAGGCGAAATGATGATCACGCCAATGGCCAGCCCGACGATGGTGCCGATTTTGAGGACAGTCGACAAATAATCGCGCGGCGCGAGCAGCAGCCACACCGGTAACACCGAAGCGATAAAACCGTAACCGATCAGCGACCAGGTCAACTGCTCGCCGGTCAGGGTAAAGATCGCCGCCCAGGCAGGATCTTCCTGCACGTACTGTCCGGCCACGATGGACAGCATCAGCAGAACAAAGCCGATCAGCGAAACCTCTCCGATTACGCACGGACGGAAATAACGCGAGTAAATGCCCATGAACATGGCAATCGGAATCGTCGCCGCGACGGTGAACATACCCCACGGCGACTCGGCCAGCGCTTTAACCACAATCAGCGACAACACCGCCAGTAGAATCAGCATGATGAAAAACGCGCCAAACAGTGCGATCATACCGGGCAATGGCCCGAGTTCCGATTTGATCAAATCGCCGAGCGAGCGAGCATCGCGCCGCGTCGATACAAACAGCACGATGAAATCCTGCACCGCCCCGGCAAACACCACCCCGGCGAGCAACCACAACATGCCCGGCAAATAGCCCATCTGCGCCGCCAGAATCGGCCCCACCAGAGGCCCGGCCCCGGCAATCGCCGCAAAATGATGACCGAACAACACATACTTGTTGGTCGGCACATGATCCAGCCCGTCGTTATGCTTGTGCGCCGGAGTCATGCGCGTTACATCGAGCTTCAACACCCGACTGGCGATGAACAGACTGTAAAACCGGTACGCGATCAGGTACACGCACACCGCCGCAATCACGATCCAGATGGCGCCGATGGGTTCGCCGCGGTTCAATGCGATAACAGCAAAGGCCGATGCGCCGGTGAGAGAAAACAATAACCAACCGAGTTTATTGATCAGATCGTTCATCTATTTTCCAGAAGAATTAAAAACACACAAAGATTATGAAACGCCGCCCGATTGTTCGCACCAACACTCAGCCTGATTGACCCGGTCAAGCGATTAAGAAGTAACAAACCACTGTAATCACACCGGCACCGATAAGATTAAGCGCCAATCCTTCACGCGCCATATCGGCAATGGAAACATGGCCGCTGCC
>CAZDYN010000045.1:0-10889 GCA_964509635.1 uncultured Nitrosomonas sp.
AAAATATTTTCTGGTGCGAAATATGTTCATTTAGTCCGAGATGGCCGTGCAGTAGCTTACTCCTTGCTAAATGTAGCATGGTGGAATGATCACCTTTTGTACTGGACAGGAAGAACTCCACGACAAATGATTACAGCTGGATCCAATCCGTTAGAACTAGCCGCTCGGAATTGGGTTGAGGAAATGCAGTCTCTGGAACAAGGTATTGGATTAATTCAGAGTAATCAATTGCTGGAGGTGCGATACGATGAGCTTTTGCAAAATCCGCATGAGCAGTTGTTACGTATTTTGGATTTTATGGAAGTACCTTTACGAAAAGATAATGTATTTTGGGATACTGTGGAGTCATTGCATCTCTCACCAAAACAAGAAACATGGGAGCGTGACTGGACAGAATCGGAATCAAAAATGGTGCTTGGCATACAGGAGAATACTTTACGTCGATGGGGGTTTGATGTGTAAGTAATATATTACATTTAGCAGGTTTGTCGAAAATTTAATTTAAGTATAGGAATGATTAACATGACAATGGCATACTCGGAAAATAGGCGAATGAAGAGAGGTGACAAGGATGCTTTCCGTGTTTTGTATATTTGTTCTGCTGCACGTTGTGGTTCGACTTTAACTGACATGTTTATGGGAGGACACTCCCAAGTCGCTTCCGTGGGCGAAATTAACCTCCTGGGTAAAGCAATTAGTCTAAATGCCGAATGTAGTTGTAATGAAAAGCTGAAGTCTTGTACGGAGTGGAGCAAAGTTTTTGATGCTGTTTTGTTATCGCGGACTATCAATATGATTGAGAATCCGTATGCATATAAATTGTGGGATGCAATTGCCTATAACGAGGTGGATTATCGGAAACAGACGCGAGCATATCGTCTAGCTATTGGCTTGCGCAAGATATGGATGGAAGGAAGAGATAAGCTACCCCACTCTGTGCGTAAACATTTTCCAATACCAGCCACGCTGCACGAAGCATTGTTGAATAAGATAGATTTGTATAAAGAGATTTCTTGTTGCTGGGGCAAACGTGTTATTGTGGATTCTTCCAAAAACGTCCGTGAAGCAATAGAACTCCACCAACGCTGGCCTGATATAGTCAAGATTGTACTATTGACTCGCGATGGCAGGGGGGTTTATCTATCGCGACGTTCTAGTGGTCGAAGTCAATCCGAAAGTGTGAATGGATGGTTGAATTACTATCGTCGTGCATTACCTCTACTGGAAAGCTACATTGATCCAAGTAGCTTGCTAAAAATACGTTATGAAGATCTTGCATCTGGTCCAGAAAAAATTGGTCGTGATTTATGCGATTTTTCTGGGATTTCTTTTGAGCCGCAAATGCTTGATCTATCAAGTGTGACGAGGCATCTTGTGAATGGTAACAATACAAGATTTTCACCCGGAAAAGGAATACGGCTGGATGAACGTTGGCGAACCGAGCTTAATGGGATTGAATTGGATTTTTTTGAACGCATGGGCAGTGATATGAATCGTCACTTGGGTTATAGCTAATCATCGCAGCGTCTCTAGACGACTTATGAGATTTGAATTACAGCTTTTTATAGGCGAATATGAGTTTTTGAAGGATATACTGAATTCTTATTGCGAACTGGTGGAGAAATTGTAGTGAAGATGCTGTACATTGTAGAGGATCGTTTTCCGCCTTTCCGGGTAGATGTGGTCGAGTTATTTGCCAAGCAGATGACAATGCGCGGTCATCAGATCGACTGGTTGATGCAGCGGGGGGCAGATGCATCCAATTTATCGTCACCGGTAAACTGGTTGGATAATTCGGTATATCTGACACCGCGTATTGGAAATAAAGGGTTGTTTGGTCGAATACTGAATAATCTTCTGGGTATGTGGGGAGATTTTATGATTTTACCGCTAGCACTCAAAGGCCAGTACGACATCATTCAAGTACGTGACAAATTCTTTGCCAGCTTGATTGCCTGGATCGCAGCTCGATTGACCGGTGCGCGGTTTGTTTACTGGATGTCTTACCCATTTGCGGAATCCAAGCTGCATCAAGCGCGTAACAGACTTGTACCGCATCACCGTCTGGTTTGGCTTAAAGGACAGATTATCCGGGGTTTACTTTATAAGGTTATTCTGCCATTAGCCGATCATGTTTTTGTGCAGAGCGAACGTATGAAGGAAGATGTCGCGCAACAAGGTATTTCTCTCAGTAAAATGACACCCGTACCTATGGGAATTCGCGCTGATCAGGTAGGCAGGGCTGAAGATGCTATTGCGCTTAATACGCATGCTCCTCTGTTACTTCACCTTGGGATTATTATGCAACTACGCCAGTCCGAAATGCTGGTTCGCGTGCTTCACCGGGTACGATTACGCTATCCCAATGCTCAACTGATGTATGTAGGTGATGGGCAGTTGCCCAGTGACCGTCAAGCGATAGAGAAAGAAGTATCCCAGTTGGGATTGTCAACTGCAGTGACTGTGACCGGTTTTTTACCTATGGAGCAAGCCTGGGAGTTGGTAAGAAAAGCGGATATTTGTTTTTCACCCTTCTATCCCATTCCGGTTTTGCTATCAACCTCACCTACTAAGCTAGTCGAGTATATGGCTATGGCCAAATGCATAGTTGCCAATGAACATCCAGAGCAATGTCAGGTAATGGAAGCAAGCGGCGTCGGGCGATGTATCCCATGGGATGAGCAAGCTTTTGCCGAAGAAGTTTGTTATCTATTGGACGAGCCCGAACGTGCGCGGCAGATGGCTGCAAAAGGACCAGACTGGGTGCGGGAGTATCGGACTTATGATGTGATTACCGATATAGTGGAGTATCAATATCAGAAATTACTTGGGCAAACAGATTGAGTAATTCCAATCTTTATTCTGGAAAACGTTTTCGCAAAGCTATTCGGTATTTTCTGTTGGGGCGGACTGCGCAGGCAGTGGCATTCTTCACATTGACCTTGTGGCTTGTGCGTTTGCTGGATCCCCCTGACTATGGCGCCTACATGGTTCTTTGGGGAATGGTGGAAATGATGGTGCCTCTCAGCTCGTTTGGGATGCTGGAAGCGGTAAGGCGTTTTCTGCCAGAGTTGGCAACGCATGGATCCCCCGGTGTTTTGAAGAAATTCGTACGATGGATGACACTGATTCGCCTTGCTATCATGATAAGCTGGGCAACGTTAATTGCTATCTTCTGGCCGGATATTGCTACATGGATGAACTTTAGCGTGCCGCAAAAAGATGCCACGCTAATAGCGGTAGGTCTCATTATTACCGTTATCGGTTTTCGTTATGCCTCGGAAATGCTGGAATGCTTACTGGAGCAGCGCTGGTCACAATTGACTCATGCTTTGATGCCTTTAGGCCGTTTGACGGGGGTAACCATATTGGTAATGGTTGGGGGGCTGACTTTGGAGCGGCTTTTATGGGTGGATTTGTTCGTTTCACTCAGTTGTTTTTTATTAGCTGAATTTTTTCTGATGCGGAAATTAAATAACCTGCCTAGTACAGGTGATTACCGTGTAAGTGCATTTGCAATAGCCAGTTTCGCTTGGCATATGGCGGGGGTCAATCTACTTCGAGCTATCGCCAGCGCTGGAACGTTGCGTATTCTTGTGGCGCGGATCTTGGGACTTGAAATGGCGGGTATGTTCGCTTTTCTGCAGCAATTGTTACTCATTGTTGGACGTTATCTACCTGCTAACTTGCTAGCCAATATTATTAGGCCCATGTTGATCTCCCGTTATGTGGCAGGCGATATCAATGTGGTTAAGCAAGGCATGTCACTGTTATGGAAGAGTAATCTATTGATTATTGCTATCTGTGTGGCAGCGATGAGCGTGGCAGGTGATGCGCTTGTCGCTTTGGCAAGCAGTGGACGTTTTACTGATGCCGGTATGGTAATGGTAATTATGTTACTGGGTCTGGGAGCTACCAGTCAGGGGCAATTAGTCAGCATGGCGATGCAGATATTTTCATATACTCATCAACTAAGGCTTTTTAGCCTATTGTCTATATTAACGCCGATAGCAGTTATTGCTGGATCAAACTGGGGTTTATCGGGAGTCGCTAGCGGGATTGTACTAAGTGTATGGTTATCAAACAGTCTAACTTTACATTGGCTGAACCGTCAGACAGGACGTATTGAACTGGATTGGTCTGGCGTTTTGCGTGGCTTAAGTCTAGCAATACTGCTAGCTGTTGCTGGTTACGCAGTTGAGAGTGAATCCGGTCCGTGGTGGGCTTTGGCTCTAGTATTGACAGCCTATGGGCCGGGATTGGTACTGATGAAGCCATTAAATTCTTTTGATATGGAATTGTTGACTCGATGGTTGCAGAATCGGACTCGCTTTTTTGAACCTTTTGTGCGGAAGGGGTGATAACAATGGATGCGCAGGTTATGAATAAAGGTCCAATATTTGTCGTGGGGGTAAATGGTTCGGGTACTACGATGTTGGCAGATGCGCTGGGAAAGCATCCGGAATTATATATGTTACCTTGGGAGACACGGGTTTTGCCTTATCTGGCTGGATGTTATCCAGATTCCAGTTTGCATGATCTATTGAAACGCCGGGCATTGGCCTATGCGCTTGGCCGTTCCAAGGCATTCTGGAGGTGTAACGGTAACCGGGCACTGGTGCTACCGGAAGAGGCATTTGCAACACTGAATGATTTTGCAAGTATCGTGAATGCCATGTATGGGTATTTTGCTCAAAGGGAAGGAAAGCAACGCTGGGGCGATAAGACACCTATGTATTTACAGCATCTTGAGCTGCTGGCTCAGATATTTCCGGATGCACGTTTTATTCATATCTATCGTGACGGCCGTGATTCCGCTCAATCTTTTCATAGGCGCTGGAGGCAGGCGCCAAGCCGTACTATTTTTCGCTGGAAGAAAGCAATAGAACTTGGTCGAGAGCAAGGACTGCGGTTAGGTAAAACTCGATATTTCGAGTTGAGTTATGAGGAATTAACTGCAGATCCCGAAAGCTGGATGCGTCAGATATGTACTTTTTCCGGTCTGAATTTTAACCCGGCGGTATTAAATTCCTCAATGAGATACATGGAGGAAGCTACCCGCCAAGTAGCCAAAGGGCGGATGGTGCAAAATAGCAGTAAATGGCGTACTTATTTTAATAATGATCAAATCGATGAACTGGAAAAAATTGCTGGTAAGTTATTAGGAGAACTGGGTTATACGGTTAAAACTCAAGGGGATAATGACTTATCTAAAACAAGGCTGCTTTTGTTAAAGTGGCGGGATTGGGCATACTTTTCTATTCGGCATATTACGACTTTTGGCGCCAAAGGATTGATTCCTTTTTTTTTACGTGTTCGCGACGCACTAATGCAGAACAAAACTAATAAATATTGATTGTTCAATATGACCATAAAGCAAGAAAAAACAAAGATTCTGCACATCATTAACGGAGAATTTTTCTCCGGGGCCGAACGAGTGCAAGACGGACTGGCATTACGTTTGCCGGACTATGGTTATGAAGTGGGTTTTGCTTGCGTTAAGCCAGCCAAGTTTTCCATGTGCCGGAATTCTACCGGGGCGTTGTTTGATATACCCATGAAATCAAAATTTGATTTGGCGCCGGCATGGGAGATTGCACGTATTGTGAAGCAGGATGGTTATGCATTGCTACATACGCACACTCCGCGCGCCGCCTTGGTGGGACGAGTGGCAGCTTGGTTATCTGGTGTGCCGCTGGTGCACCATGTGCACAGTCCCACGACAAGAGATACAGAAAGCATTGCGCGCAATCGCATGAATGCGATTATTGAGCGATTGAGTTTAATTGGGGTTGCCCAACTGATTCCAGTATCGAGAAGCCTGGAAGTTTATTTGAAAGAGCAGGGATGGTCATCGGCACAAATTACGATGGTAGCCAATGGCGTAGTAACACCGGGTTTCTTGCCTGACCGGACTGCATCCGGGGCCGAATGGGTGATTGGTAGTGTAGCACTGTCTCGTCCACGTAAAGGTATGGAAGTGCTAATCCAGGCTTTAGCAAATTTGCGTCAGGAAGGCCGAGCTGTGCGATTGCGCGCAGTGGGACCATTTGAAACAGCAGAGTATGAAAAAACCATCAAGGAAATGGCTGTTCGCCTGAATGTGTCGGATGTGATCGACTGGATCGGTTTTGCCCAGGATGTGAATGCTGAATTTGCCAAGATGGATACTCTTGTTTTGCCCAGTCTTTTCGGTGAAGGTATGCCTATGGTAATCCTGGAAGCGATGGCGACGGGGGTGCCGGTAATAGCATCCGATGTGGAAGGTGTTCCCGAAGTTCTGGAGCACGGATGTACCGGCTTGGTAGTGCCTGCTGGCGATGCGGGACAATTGGCTGCTGTGCTGGCAGATTTGATAGATAACAAATATGATTGGCATGCTATGCGGGGAAACGCCTATCAGTTACAGGTTGCGAGCTTTTCGGATCACAGTATGGCACAGGGAGTGGCGCGTGTTTATGATTCGATCCTCGCTCCGCAAAACATTAGCTAATCAGGATGCTATTCATTGGATGAAATTAAGATAGTGCTATGAATCAGATTTCTCTGTTCGGACTAGATATAGCGGATACCATGCTAGCTGATGCCAGTATGGGTATTGTTGGTAATGCCAGATCTGGCGTAAGGGATAAGGTATATTTCGTCAATGCTCACTGTATTAATACAGCTGCCGTAAATCCGGGTTATTTCTCTGTATTGCAGGATGATGGAGCTACGCTATTTGCTGATGGCAGTGGCATGCGGCTAGCTGCTAGACTGGCTGGTTTTTCACTAAAAGATAATGTTAATGGGACGGATTTGTTCCCATTGATCTGCCGCGATGCTGCGGTTGCCGGAGTTAAGCTGGCATTGCTTGGCGCCCAGCCAGATGTGGCGCAACGTTGTGCTAACAACATGAAAGATCAGTTCCCCGCTCTGAGTATTGTCTGGACTCATGATGGTTACTTCAATCCAGACGATGAAGCAGATATTGTCAGCGCTATCAATAAAAGTGGAGCACAAATCCTTTTTGTGGCGATGGGAGTACCGATGCAGGAATTCTGGATCGCGCGTAATGCCGACAAACTGGATGTGCCGGTTTTGCTAGGAGTGGGAGCTTTATTTGATTTCTATTCTGGCAATATGCCACGTGCGCCGCAACGAATGCGTCAGCTTGGTTTGGAATGGTTGTTCCGGTTTATCATGGAGCCGAAAAGGATGTTTGTACGTTACATCGTAGGCAATCCGGTATTTATCATTCGAGTACTATGGCGGCGTCTACGGGGACAAAAAATTCTGCAGAAGGCACCGCTATTTGATGGTATGGAGTAGAAGCGCGATGGATTATGATCGAGCTAATCTAGTTCAGCGAGTAATATTCATTCAAAATATATGAAAGAAAAATCCAGGATTAATTTAGCCAACTTCATTATTGCTGGCACGGAGAAGGCCGGTACAACATCGATATTTACCTATTTGAGCACACATCCTTCAGTCTGCGGTTCGATCATTAAAGAAACGGATTTCTTTCGTAACGCATACACCGGCGATCATAAAAAGGATGTTGTTAATTACGCAAGCTATTTTGCGCATTGCTCACCTGAAACACCCATTGTTATGGAAGCCTCGCCAGGTTATCTCGGCGGTGGAGTGGACGTAGCTACACGAATTCACACGCTGATACCACAAACCAAGCTGCTGTTCATTTTAAGAAATCCTATAGACCGGATGTATTCTTCATTTAACTTTCATGTTGGTAAATTGAATCTCAGTACGGATTTGAGTTTCGAGGAATATATTGACAAGTGTATTGCCTATGACAGCGGACAGAGAATGCCTGTCGAATTGGGTATTGAAGAGTGGTATTTAAAAGTGATCAGTTTTGGTCGCTATGCTGATTATCTTAAATATTACTACCAGCAGTTTCCAGAGAAGCAGATCAAGATAATGTTTTTCGAGAACCTGAATCAGGATATAGCTGGTTTTATGCAGGAATTGTGTCAGTTTCTAGAAATCTCTCCCAATCATTTTGACAGTTACAATTTTAGAAAAGTTAATGTTACCTATGAAAGCAAGATGAAATGGTTGCATAAGGTAGCAGTTTATTTTAATGCAAGATCTGAACGGTTTCTGAGACAAAGGCCTGAGTTGAAGCAATTCCTGGTGAGCTTGTATAAGAAAATTAATCAAGCTAAGGAAGGATATAATGAAATGACTGATGCAAGCCGCGATCGGCTGAAGCTATATTACAAGCCAAGTATGACTGCATTGCAGGCATTGGTTGGTGAAAAAAATATACCATGGGATTATTGAATCCAGATTTGATAGTTATTTCCAGGCCTTTACAAGGATCCTCATTTTCTGAGCAAACTGAACGAGCTCTATCGTAATTCCTGTCAGCAAAATCAAATCCTCTTGTGCGTTTTATGACCAATCTAATGATTAATCAGATTATGCAATATCTTGTAATCAATCCATCCTTGATCAAGAGCCACACCATTGATGTGCGTACATGGTCGGGATGGTTCGCCAAGATCGGATAAAACGGTGATTGCGCCGCTAAAATCTTGCAAACGGGTATAGCCGCTGACTGTAATCAACGTAGGGAGGTGCGCAGCCTGTGCTGATCTCAAACCATTTTCCGAATCTTCAATTGCGATACACTGTTGTGCGGTTAATTGCAGTTGATTAAGCACCCAATGGTAAATATCGGGTGCCGGTTTTTTCATAGGTACAATATCGCCGGCGCCAATTACATCGAACCAGCCAATAGATTCTTCACCCAACGTTGATTTGAGCAGGGCAGTGACATTCTCCATCGTTGTTGTAGTCGCGATTGCGAGTTTTACTTTTTCTTGCCGCAACTCATGGATTAACCGTGCGACACCGGGGCGTAACGGGATACTGCCTGCTTCCATCAGTGACTCAAAATATCTGGTTTTCGTTTTGTGCAAGCTGGCAATCCAATCTGCCAGGTCACTGTTGTTGAGTGCAGCAGGCGAATATCTTTTTATGTAATATAGAATCCGTTCTTTTCCACCGGTAATCTGCAATAGTTCGCCATACAGATTAATGTCCCAATCCCAATCGAGATTAAATTGTTTGAATGCGGCATTAAAAGCCAGGCGGTGGCCATCTTGTTCCGTATCGGCAAGCGTGCCATCCACATCAAAAAGTACTGCTTGTAATTCTTTGTGTTTATTCATTATGTCAATTGATTTTAGTGGTTGCTGGATCAGTGATAACTGGCGCGCCGCAAGCGATCTGTAATAGCCAGCCAATCAGAATGATCGGGCGGTGTCTCGACAAGCAAGTAGTCAAAAGCCGCATGATCAAACTGGCGTAATTGGGCATAGAGTTGCTGGCCGTATGCGCTGGGATCGGCGGGCATGCAGTATTGCTGGATGTATTCACCTGAGGAAAGCTGTGATTGATCGGTATTTGACCATGTCATAACCAGTACACGTAAATCTTGTGCAGCCAGTGCTGATGCCTCTTGCCATATTTGTTCTGCCGGATAAAGTCTCAATGGGGTAGCGGGTGCATAATGTGCGGGCAACGATCCGGATGTGCGTATTGTCTGCTGGCTATTGTACGTTAACCGGACCGGGCTCTCGAGCACAGCTTCCAGCGCGGATAATGTAATGCCTCCTGGCCGGAGTATCTGAGGCAGTTCATTATGGAAGCTGATGATGGTGCTTTCCAGGCCTACTTTACACGCGCCGCCATCCAGAATCATATCCACCTCCAGCCCCAATTCTTGTTGCACATGTGCCGCCGTGGTTGGGCTGATGCGCCCGAAACGGTTGGCAGATGGGGCCGCCAGCGCTTTTTCCGGACCCAGTGCATGCAATAAAGCCAGCGCGATAGGATGTGCCGGCATTCGTATTCCCACAGTGTTTTGTCCACCTGTGACGCTATCCGGTATGTCGGGATTGCGAGGTAGAATCAATGTTAAAGGACCGGGCCAGAAGTGCTTGGCTAGCTTCCAGGCGGATTCCGGTATCGCTTGCGTCCAATGATGTAAGTGGGAGACAGCGCCGATATGGACGATCAACGGGTGATCAACAGGGCGCTGTTTTATCCTGTATATTTTATTGATAGCGGTTGGATTCGTGACATCGGCGCCAAGTCCGTATACAGTCTCGGTAGGAAAAGCCACCGTGCCGCCCGCCCATAATATCCGGGCGGCGGCAGTAATCCGGTTCTGCTGTTCCGGTGACAATTCTGATTGAGTGTGTGCGTGCTGTGTCTGTTCCATGTGTGCGGTTTTTAATTTCAATTCAAGTGCAAGCAGTGTTCAATGAGGTTATACAAGAGTTCACGGCAAATTGTCATGCCAGTCATAACCTAGCACGCCTTGCATCATGCGTACGATATAAAAGCTCAGCCAATTTATAATATAGTTGCGCCAGGAAAAAAAGTTTTTGTTTGCCGGCGTGACAGGTATGGATTCTTCTGTAATCGCTGTTGTCAGGCTTGTTCTTAATGCATTGGCAAATTGATGATCTTCAATGAGTACATTAGCTTCGCGTGCCAGGAGCAAACTGAAGGGATCAATGTTGGAGGAGCCCACCGTTGTCCAATGTTGATCAATGACAGCCACTTTGGCATGCAAATAGCTACGATTATATTCATAAATTCTTATACCGGCTTGCAGCAGGTTTTCATACAATGCCTGGGTTGCATGATACTGCAAACGGTATTCGATTTTACCTTGCAATAAAAGTTCGACCCGTACACCACGCTGTGCGGCATTCTTTAGTGCATTACTGAACTTTCTTCCGGGCAGAAAATAAGCGTTGGCGATAATGATTTCGCTATGCGCCTGGTTAATGGCTTCCAAATAAGCATGTTCTATATCATGGCGATGACGCCAATTATCGCGAATCACAAATGCGGCTTTCTGA
>CAZDYN010000046.1:0-10775 GCA_964509635.1 uncultured Nitrosomonas sp.
AACCGGTAGCAATCAAAATCGCCTGCGGTTGTCCGCCGCCCGCTTCGGACAGTACATAACCGCCGTTATCGATCAACTTGATCGTAGCGGCATCCCGTTTCTGGAACGGCAGATTCTGACGGCTGAATATCAGTGTTGAAGGGCCATCCTTGCGTTCAATCGCACGTGCCCAGCAAACAGTCGACTCGACCGTATCGCAAGGACGCCATACATCCATGTTGGGGATTAGCCGCAGTGTGGCCGTTTGTTCCACAGGCTGATGCGTCGGGCCATCTTCCCCCAGACCGATTGAATCATGGGTAAAGACAAAAATATTGCGGATCTTCATCAATGCAGCCATACGCAACGCATTACGGGCATATTCCGAAAACATCAGGAAAGTGGCGCCATAAGGAATCAAGCCACCGTGCAGCGACAATCCATTCATCATCGCGCTCATGCCGAACTCGCGCACACCGTAGTATACATAGTTACCGCCCGTATCCCGGCCGATTCCTTTAGAACCCGACCATAAGGTCAAATTGGACCCGGCCAGATCGGCAGAACCGCCAATCAATTCAGGAAGAATGGGCGCCAAGCCTTCGATTGCATTTTGCGATGCCTTGCGGCTGGCAATGGTTTCCGCTTTTGCATTGACTTGATTGATAACGCCATCGACGTGGCTGCGCCAATTTGCGGGTAATTCGCTCGCCATGCGGCGATTAAATTCTGCCGCCTCGGCAGGATACTTCTCTGCATATTCAGCGAATTTTTGATTCCACTCCGTTTCCAGACTTTGTCCTTTTGCCTTGGCATTCCAAGCGTTATAAACATCCTGCGGAATCTCAAAAGGCGCATGATGCCAGCCGATGTGCGGACGAGCGGCTGCGATTTCCGCGTCACCTAATGCAGCGCCATGCACTGAATGAGTATTGGCCATATTGGGAGAACCCAACCCAATGACCGTTTTACAGCAAATCATCGTGGGCTTGTCATTGACCCGCTTGGCTGCCTCGATCGCCGCTTCAATTGCCACCGGATCATGACCGTTGACATTAGGCACAACGTGCCAGCCATACGATTCAAACCGTTTGGGCGTATCGTCGGTGAACCAGCCTTCCACATGACCGTCAATGGAAATACCATTATCATCGTAAAAACAGATCAATTTGCCTAAACCCAGCGTACCCGCCAGGGAGCAAGCTTCATGCGAAATGCCTTCCATCAGGCAACCATCACCCAGGAAGACATAAGTATGGTGATCGACAATGTTATAGCCGGGACGGTTGAATTCGGCGGCCAGCACTTTCTCCGCCAACGCCATGCCCACCGCATTGGTGATACCTTGCCCTAACGGACCGGTTGTGGTTTCCACGCCTGGTGTGTAACCATATTCCGGATGCCCGGGGGTTTTTGAATGAAACTGCCGGAATTTCTTGATTTCTTCCATCGGCAGGTCATAACCCGTCAAATGCAACAGCGCATAGATCAGCATCGATCCATGTCCGTTAGAAAGAATAAACCGGTCGCGATCAACCCATTGCGGATTGCCAGGATTATGACGCAGGTGATGAATCCACAGCACCTCAGCAATTTCAGCCATACCCATCGGCATACCGGGGTGACCGGAATTGGCTTTTTGCACGGCATCCATCGCCAATGCGCGTATCGCACTGGTTAAATCCCTAAATACCGGCGCGTCAAAATCCTTGAATGTCCCCATCGATACTAACTCCCTAATATTTTCAAAAAAACAGAATAAAAAACGCGCATTATCCTCCAATCCAGAAGCGAGGACAACTAGAGATCTTCATTTTATGCTTAAAACCAATCCAGTAGCGGCAATACTCTGTTGCACAATTAATTGCCGCGCAATTTAATCCCGAGTAATTTGATCTTGCGGTAGAGATGCGTGCGTTCCAGACCCGCTCTTTCCGCCACACGTGTCATATTGCCACTTTCCTGGTCAATCAGTCGCTCGAAGTAGGTTTTCTCAAACAAATCGCGTGCTTCCCGCAAGGAAAGATCAAGCGGAATTTCCGGTGCCGCCGATGCGGAAGCCGGCTCCGGAAAAACCATGGCCTGCTGAACGGCCTCGACCGAAATTTCGTCGCCGGTGCATGTCAACGCCAGGGAATGCACTACACCGGTCAGCTGGGTCAGGTTGCCGGGCCAATCGTAGTTGCGCAGACAGTTCAGCGCCGCAGTGCTGAACTGCAATGTTGACGGCGCTTCACCCGACTCCACAAAGCGCGACAAAATCTGACCGGCCAATTCGGGAATATCCTCCCGGTGCGCTCTCAGTGCCGGAATACCAATGCTGAGACTGCTTAACACCTCGTATAATTTGGGATGATAAGCGCCTTGCGCCGTCAGCTCCGCCAGCGGTTGCGATGTTGCACATACCAGCCGCACGTTATATTTCTCCAGCTTGCTCAACAACAACAACAGGCCTTTTTGAGCCAGTTTACTGATTTCACCGACATCCTTGAGAAATAACAAGCCGTCACGCGCAAGCTCCAGTAAATCCAATGGTGATTCGGCCAGCGATGTCAGGGTTTCCGGTTCCACCCAGGGGGTATTGGCGCGATGCAGAAAACGCGCACATATTTCCGCGCCCGCACCCGGTTCGCCCATCAAAAGTAAAGGGGTTTTCAGATTGGCCACTTGCTCCAGTCTTTTTCTAAGATCGGCGATTAAAGGCCCCTTACCCAGATTTGCCAGAGAAAGTGCGGATTGCTGCTTGTTCTGCCCGCCACGTAAAGCTTTACTGACGGTACTGAGCAGTTTTTGCAACGGTATCGGTTTTTCCAGATAGCCAAATGCGCCAATGCGCGTTGCCTCAACCGCCGTATCGATCGTGCCATGCCCGGACATCATGATTACCGGCATGGTCAACATACCGTTACTGGCCCATTCTTTCAGCAGCGTGATACCGTCAGTGTCCGGCATCCAGATATCCAGCAGCACCAGATCCGGACGTGTCTGACTCCGCCAGATTCGCGCCTGTTCGGCATTCTCCGCCAGCGCCACCCGATATCCTTCGTCACGCAAAATTTCAGACAGCAGTTCGCGTATACCAATTTCGTCGTCAACAACAAGAATTGTATTGTTCGTTATCATTTAGAATTCTCTCCATGGGTAAAATCTAATCAGCTTAGGTAAAACTGTCAAATTTCACAGTCATCTATGGATTTCAATTTTTTGCATTGACGGGGTCCGAATATGAAAGATTCTGTCATCTGCTTTCCGATTACTGATTCACCAATTTAACTGAATGCCGGTTTATTATTCACTGCCACGCTATTCTTCTCCACCGTTGGCAGGATAATTGAAATCTGCGCGCCATGCGGTTTAATATTCTCGATATGGATAAATCCTTCATGTTCCTCGACAATTTTCTTGACGATGGGCAATCCCAATCCCGTCCCCTTCAGCTTGGTTGTGACATAAGGCTCAAAAACCCGCGCTCTGATCTCATCCGGGAAACCGCAGCCATTATCGCGCACACTCAGTTGCACCCCGCCATGCACCATTTCGGTTCTCACCTCTATCAGCGGTTCCGTGCTATCGATTAATGCATCTTGCGCGTTTTGTAATAAATTATGCAGTACTTGACGCAATTGCGCAGAATCCCCCCTGACTACCGGCAAATCATCCGCCAATGCCTGTTGAATCTGTATAGGCTTCTTGCCATGATCAGCCGTCATATTAGCCGTTTCGTAAAGCGACAATACTTCCCGCACCAATCGATTAAAATCAAGCTGGTGCAATTCCAATTCAGGGGCACGTGCATATTGATTGAACTCATTGACCATTCTTTTCAGGGCTTCCACTTGATTGACGATGGTTTCGGTAGAACGCCGCAATATTTTGGCATCTTCCTCATTGAGTTTATTGATCAATTTATGCTGCACCCGCTCGGCAGACAATTGAATCGGCGTCAGCGGGTTTTTAATTTCATGCGCAAGACGGCGCGCAACTTCACCCCAGGCAACCGCACGCTGTACCTGCAACAAATTGGTAATATCGTCAAAAACCACTACACCGCCGCCGCCCGATATTTTGGGCAAACGTGTTCCGCGCAACAGTAAAACTTGATTGCGGCCATCCTCGGAACGCGTCAATTGACGCTGCCAGACGCCTGTTTCCCCGGAATTAAAACCGGCCCTGATTTCCGCAACCAGCGTATCCAGTTGCGGCTCATTACCCACGCATCCTTCAATGATGGAGCCATCCAAGCTGATCATCGGCACTTGCAGTATCTGCTCCGCGCTGCGATTGGCTTTGGATAACAGCAATTGCTCATCAAACACCAGCACCCCCGATGAAAGATTGGCCAGAATACTCTCTAAGTGCGCCCGCGCACTCTCCACTTCCTGTTGATTATGCTGTGCAATCGCTTGCGCCTCTTGCAGTTGTTGCGTCATCAAATTGAAGGATTCCGTCAACACGCCCAGTTCATCGCTACTCTGAACCAAATGACGCCGGCTGTAATCGCCTTGCGCGATAGCGCGCGTGCCTTCCGCCAGCATACCCAGCGGCGCGCTCAATTTCTCGCTGAGCAATGATGCTGTCGCCAGCGCGGAAAACAGCGACAACAGCAGCGCCAGCGTCAATGTCACGCTATACAGCCGGGTTAACCCTTGGCGTGACAAGGAAAGTTCCTGATAATCCTGAAAACCCGCTTGAACCTGCTCAGCATCTCTTGCCAGTTGCGCGGGAACCGGTTGCAGCAACTGAAGCACGCGGATATCCTCTTTCAGACTCAAGACATTGACAGGCACAACCACACGCAGATACAAACCTTTATCGGCAATGGATTCAACCGCACTGTAAGCTTTCTGGATTCTGATATGCCGTTTCATCACGGCGTTCGGTATCTCAGGAAATAACGCCAGGTTACTCTCGCTGGAAAATGCAATGACTTTACCATCCTGGTTAAACAAAGTTGCTTCCTCTATCTGCGATTGCAGCAGCAATTCATTCAGCACCAGCAAAGGCGAATTGGAAGGTTCGGACAATATCAGCGCGGTGGCCTGCGCTTTCTTCTGCAATTCCTCGAGTAAATTATCCAGCATGGTATGCCCCAGATTCAGGCCGCCTTCCAGCGCGCGATCCACTTTCACATCAAACCAGGATTCGATACTTTTCTCGAGAAACTGAACCGATACGGCATACACCAAAGCGCCGGGCAGTATTGCCATCAAGGAGAAAACCAGCATGAGACGCAGCGCCAGCCTGGAGCCGAATACACCGGACTTGAGCCTGCGCCTGAACCGCCACAACAGAAATCCCACGATCACCATGAGAAACAACACAAAGGCGATATTAATGCCCAGCAACAAACGGTATTTTCTTTCAAAAAACTCAGTATTGGCCCCCGCTGTCGCAAGCAGAAACAGCATGACCGCCCCCACTCCCGCGCCAATAATCAGCACATATTTCATTACTGATCTTTCAACTGAAACGGTTGTTCCGGCGTTGGCAGCTTCATGCGCCACTCCAGTTTGTCCGAGCCGAGATTCCATTGACTGGAACCTAAGGCTTCAACCTGGAACGGTTTGGGCATGCGTGTCAAATCAAGCCAGATTCGTAATGACGCTATATAATCGGTATCGGGCTTCAACTCGGATTTAATGGTCAGCGGGTAATCACGCAATTTGCCCAAAGCCTGTAATGCCTCCTTCAGCGTGTTAAAACTTTGTAAAGATGACGGGTGATTCAAATGATACTGACGGGTCAGCGCATAATACCTCAAGCCAATCCTTAATTTGCCACGCACCACTTCGTCGTCAACCCAATACCAGCGTGAATCGACCAAACTGAATTTAGTGACGAAATAAAGCACAAGACCTTTCTCAAGAGCCTGTTCCAAAGTAGGATTAAGAACAATCTCCGAATCAGCACTGATTTCATAACCCTGCTCGGCTGCGATCAACCGGACAGACTTTATGTGGATGCCCTCCGCATGTGCAAACGCAACCGGCATCGACAGAATCAACAACAGAAATATCAGATTGACCGGGGATAATGGTTTGTGTTGCATAGTCCGGTCAGGTTTTATGCAACAGAGTATAAAAGAAACCATCATGCTGAGTATCGGGTAACAGTTGTCCATCGGCCATGGCCGTCCCGGAAAGCGGCAGTGAGCACGCATCCGGATGATGTTTAAGAAATCTTTCTATCTGCATCGCATTTTCTTCGGCAAAAATTGAGCAAGTCACATAAAGCAACTTGCCACCCCGGCTCAAAATTTTCCACAAAGCATTCAGAATCGCCTGCTGGCTGGCTGAAAACTTGCCCAGATCACTTTCACGCCTTAACCATTTGATATCCGGATGGCGGCATACCACACCCGAAGCGGAACAAGGCACATCCGCCAGAATACGGTCATAAAGACGGCCGTCCCACCATGCATCGGGATTCGCCGCGTCTCCGCACAGCAAGCGCTCCGCTGTCATATTCAGACGTTCAAGATTTTGCTGCACCTGAGCAAGCCTTGCCGGATCATTATCCAATATCGTCAATGATACATCCGCCAATTCCAGCAAATGCGTGCTTTTACCACCGGGTGCCGCACAAGCGTCCAGCACCCGCATACCGTCATGCACATCCAGAAACGGAGCGGCAAGCTGCGCGCCTGCATCTTGCACGGTCACCCAGCCCTCTGAAAAACCAGGCAGATTGTCCACCATCACCGGCTGATTCAGTTGCAGCGCGCCCAGCCCTATCAACTCCGCTTGCAGCGCTTTTTCCATCAATAAATCGCGATAAGCCTGCACACCGATCCTGCGTTGATTGACCCGCAAGGTCATGGGAGGACGTTTGTTATCCGCTTCCAGTATTGCTTGAAATTTTTGCGGATATTGCCGGCGCAATTTATCGATCCACCATTGCGGATGCGAATATCGTCCGACTTCTTCCTCAGCCGCTTGCTTCAACAAGCTTTCACGCTGGCGGATAAAATTACGCAATACCGCATTCACCAGTCCCTGCATCCCCTTTCCATGCACCAAAGCATGCGAGGCTGAAACGGCTTGATCCACCACCGTATGCGGCGATGCTTTACTGTATTGCAATTGATATAAGCAGACCAGCAGCAAATGATGCAAACTTCTATCACGTAATGGTTTTTTCAGCAACCTTCCAAGGATTGCTTCCAATTGCCCATAAAAGCGCAGCACACCATAACTCAAATCCTGAATGGCGCCTCTTTGCTGCTTCGATAACGTAGAATCAGCACGCCAAACATTCTGCAGCACTCCAGTCAAACTTGCGCCAGCCAGCACCGCGCCAATTGCAGAAGCCGCGGCCAGTTGCGTTTTAATCATGCGCTGAGGCGGAATGATTCGCTGCAATAAAGCACTCGCCCGGCCGTACATGATGGCCTGCCAGAAAATCGGCGGCGCTCATTTTCTTACCGCCGGGCTTCTGCACCGTTGCAATCCGCAACAAGCCTGAACCACAAGCCACCGTGATACCGGCATGATCGGCCGCGACAATCTCTCCCGGTTTGCCTGCGCCGCCGCCGATCGCCTTTGCATGCCATATCTTCAAAGCCGTATCCCGGAAACAGGTATGGGCACCCGGATGCGGGTTGAATGTTCGCACAACCCGCTCTATTTGCTGCGCAGTCTGTTGCCAATCGATCCCGGCCTCGGCTTTTGTTATTTTTGCGGCATAACAGGCTTGTGTTTCATCCTGCGCCTCGGCAACAAGTTTTCCCTGTTGCAGTAATGCCAGCGCTTCAACGATACTCTGCGCACCGTGCATACTCAGTTTGTCGTGTAATGATTGCGTGGTATCGTCCGGCGCGATCGCCATACTGTGTCTTAACAAAATGGCACCGGTATCCAGCCCCGCATCCATCTGCATGATGGTAATCCCGGTTTCATGATCACCCGCCAGAAGCGCCCGTTGAACCGGTGCGGCACCGCGCCAGCGGGGCAATAACGAAGCATGAATATTCAAACAACCCCAACGGGGAATAGCGAGCACTGCTTGCGGCAGCAGCAATCCATACGCGGCCACAATCATCACATCCGCATGCAATGCCTGCAATTGCTGTTGTATCTCGGAAGACTTCAATGTCAATGGTTGCAATAACGCAAGGTTATGCTGCCCGGCCAATAACTTGACCGCGCTTGCGGCCATCTTCATTCCTCTACCGGCGGGACGGTCCGGTTGTGTCAAGACCATGACAATCTCATGCCCCGCCCGGATCAGTGCATCCAGCGCCATAGCGGCAAACACAGGGGTTCCTGCAAATATGATTTTCATACTAACGCGTTGACGCTCATTGATTGATAGACCGGATACTCCACAGCATTGATGGAAGGAAATTATTAACAGACCGGCACCCTCAATTACATGGTACTGCGCTGTTTTTTCCTTAATCTTGCCAGAGTGCGCGACAGTTTAAGCTGTGACCAGTATTCAACAAACACTTTTCCGGCCAAATGATCCATCTCGTGCTGAATGCACACCGCCAGCAATCCGCTGGCATCGAGAACAAAAGATTCACCCTGCGCATTCAAGGCTTTCACAGTCACAGATTCGGCGCGCCGCACTTTCCCGTAAATCCCCGGCACCGACAGGCAGCCTTCTTCATAATCCGATACGCCACTGCTGGCGATGATTTCAGGATTGATCAAAACCAGTAATTGATCGCGCGCTTCGGAAGTATCTATAACAATAATGCGTTCGTGCACATCCACTTGTGTCGCCGCCAATCCTATGCCGGGCGCAGCGTACATCGTTTCAGCCATATCCTTTATTAACAAGCGGATTTTATCGGTGACTTGCGCTACAGGAAGCGCTACAGTATGTAGCCTTTCATCTGGATACTGTAATATTTTTAGAATAGCCATGAAAAAATTGTATAGTTTAGTAAACCCGATACTGCATTTAGACCTTATCATTAGCCAATCATTCTGCACTGCTTTATAACCAGCCATTGGGATCATTCATGCGAAAGCCTATTATAGCGATGATTTTATTCCTCAGTCTGCTTTCTGTTACGCAAGCCAAAGCTGAAAACATTATACTGCGCAGCGACACGCCGGATCATCATGTTGTAGTGCCGGGCGATACGCTGTGGGGAATCGCCTCAAAGTTTCTTAAAGACCCCTGGCGCTGGCCTGAAATCTGGGGACTCAATCGTGAGCAGGTGAAGAACCCGCACAAAATCTACCCCGGCGATAGGGTAATACTGGAAAAAACACCACAGGGAAGCCGGTTGCGGCTTGCGGATGATGAAGCCGGCATAAGAACAGTCAAACTATCACCGAAAATACGCACGGAACAGTCAAGTTCCGCAGCAATTCCCAGCATTCCGGCAGCCGCCATCGAGCCTTTCCTAAGCCAGCCGCTCGTCATTGAAAAAGATGGCCTGGACGATGCGCCCTATATATTGGGTTCCAGTGAAGGCCGGGTCGTTTTAAGTACCGGCAATACGGCTTACGTCAGCGGAATGCCTGAAGACAAAGGCCTGACATGGCAGATTTTCCGCCCCGGCAAAGCACTGAAGGACCCGGATAAAAAAGACCGGATTCTCGGTTACGAAGCAACCTACCTGGGAAATGCCAGAGCGGATGCTTTTGCGGATGTCAGCACGATAACCATCACACGCGCTTCGGAAGAAGTCCTCAAAGGCGATCGCCTGGTTCCGGCGCCGGATACTATCTTTAACAACTACGCGCCTCATGCGCCGGATTTTGCAATCAACGGACGGATTATTTCCGTCTATGGCGGCGTCACTGAAATTGGCAGAGGCGCCATTGTCGCGCTGAATAAGGGCGGTTTGGATGGTTTGGAAATGGGCCATGTGCTCGCCATTTACCGGAAAAGCCAAGCCAAATCGCTTAAAGGTCAAGTGGTACAATTACCCGATGAGAGAACCGGATTGGTATTCGTATTTCGTGTTTTTGATAAAATATCCTATGCGCTGGTGGTACAAAGCACACATTCCATCAAAATCCTCGATGCTGTTAAAACCCCCTGAAATTAACGCCTCACATTCATGAAACAGGCAGCGGATATTGAATCATGGCTGAATCTCAATTTGATTGACGGTCTGGGCGGCGAATCAATTCGCCGCCTTCTGGTTGCTTTTGGTCACCCTGCAGCCATTCTCTCAGCACATACCGGCGCATTGGAACGCATCGTAAAAAAACCGCTGGCGCAACGCATCGCGCAAGGCGCAGCCCGCGATAAAATCACCGGCGCGCTTAAATGGCTGGAAGATCCGGTTAATGCCGTCATCACTTTGGCTGATTCCGATTATCCCGCGCAATTACTCAACATTGCCGATCCCCCTCCGCTACTGTACTTCAAAGGCCGCCGGGAGCTTTTACGGCAGCCCGCTCTGGCCGTTGTCGGCAGCCGTAATGCCACGCCGCAAGGTTTAGCCAATGCGGAAGCTTTTTCCGAAGCCGCCAGCAATGCCGGACTCTGCATCATCAGCGGCATGGCGCTGGGCATCGATACCTCCGCGCATCAAGGCGGCTTACGCGGCTCGGCTGCCAGCATCGCGGTTGTCGGTACCGGATTGGATATTGTTTATCCCGCCAGAAACCACCCGTTGGCCCACAAGCTGGCGAAAGAAGGCGCGCTAATCTCCGAATTTCCATTAGGCACACCTGCGATAGGCAGGAACTTTCCACGCAGAAATCGTATCATCAGTGGCATGAGTCAGGGCTGCCTCGTAGTTGAAGCCGCCCTGCAAAGCGGATCATTGATCACCGCACGCCAGGCCCTGGAACAAGGCCGCGAAGTCATGGCAATCCCGGGTT
>CAZDYN010000047.1:0-10372 GCA_964509635.1 uncultured Nitrosomonas sp.
TGTTGAAAGAAGGGGTATCAAGAACGGTATTGATATCAGAGTTTGGCGCGCCGGTGATCAGCGAATATAAGGACAGCAGGCGGTATGAGATATTCAAATTTGTTCAAGGGTATAGTACCGGCGCGAAGGCAGGAAGGGCTTTCTTCCATGGCGCGGCGAGTGTCGTTACGCTGGGATTGTGGGAGCTTGTCGGCACACCTACGGAAATAACATTCAGCGGTGACGAAATGGCCTTTCTGGTCAAATACGATGAGAATGACGTGGCTGCAGAAGTCATCGCTATAAAGAAAGACTAAGGCCGGTAAAAATAGTAATAGCCGTGAAGCCCCGCTTCACGGCTGGCTGATGTTATTGTGGCATTTGTTGTTGCTGAGTTGGTTGCTGCTGCGGTTCGTAAACAAAGATTTCCACCCGGCGGTTCTTTGCGCGGTTAGCCGGGCTATCGTTGGGCGCTTCCGGTTCGCGCGCGCCGCGTCCATCGATGCTGATGCGATTCTGCACGCCCTGGTGAATCAGATAATCGCGTGTATTGGCAGCCCGGTTGATCGATAGCGGGTTGTTGATCGCATCGTTTCCGGTATTATCGGTATGCCCCACGATATTGACCTGGGAGGACGGATTACTCTTTAAGCCGGCCGCCAGGCTGTTTAATACCGGATACATCTCCGGCTTGATTTCCGCGCGCCCGGTATCAAAGGAGATATCACTGGGAATATTAAGTTTCAGACGGTTGTCAGCGGTCTGGGAAACATTGATTTCTGTTCCCGAGACAGCTTCTTCCATTTCCTTTTTCTGGTTTTCCATGCTGGCGGACCAGATGTAGCCGCCTAAAGCGCCCGCGCCTGCGCCAATGGCGGCTCCCATGCCCGCGTCACCGGCGATTGCGCCAATCGCGGCGCCTGCCGCAGCGCCCGCGGCCGCACCCATTCCTGTTTTTTGCAGGGCGCTTTGTTGTGTCGGTGACATATTGGCGCAACTGGCCAGCAGCGTGGTCATTACAATTACCGGCACCGTTCTTTTCATTAACATATTAATCTCCTATGTGTGATCGCGTTCGCGATGAGTGATTTACAGGGTCTTGCGGGTGAATAAGGTTGGTGGTTAAGTGAAATTTGCATCAATCGATTGCTGCGGGATATTTTTCTAATAAAATTTCAACATCATGAACGGGCAATGGTCTGCCAAACAGATATCCCTGGAATTTATTGCAGCCGTTTTCTTTCAGAAAAGCGAGCTGCTGCTCCGTTTCGACGCCTTCTGCAATGATGTCCAGTCTAAAGTTGCGGGCCAGCCCGATGATGGTTTTGGTCATGATTTCGCCATCGGTTCCGATCGAGATGTCGCGTACAAAGCTCTGATCAATTTTAAGCTGGTCAACCTGTAATTTCTTCAAATAGGACAACGAGGAATAGCCCGTGCCGAAATCATCCAGCGACAAATGGACACCTAGTCTTCTCAGGGCGGCTATTTGCTTCATCGCATGAACATCATCCATGATAATGCTTTCGGTTAATTCCAGCTTGAGCAGGGATGGATCGATGCCGTGCGCGCGGATTGCCGCGGTTATTTTTTCAACAAACTCTTTTTCATGAAATTGCCGGCTGCTGATATTGATAGCAATGCTGAGTGTCCGGGTTTGCGCATGCCTGCTCCATACGGCGAGCTGGCCGCAGGCTGTGTCGATTATCCATTGTCCGATATCCAGTATCAGTGAGCTTTCTTCTGCGATGGGAATAAATTTGGCCGGGGAAATGATGCCATAACCGGGATGGTGCCAGCGGATCAATGCTTCCACACCAATGGCGCGATTGCCGCAATTGACCTGGATCTGGTAATACAGTTGCAGTTGCTTGTCAAACAGAGCGCTGCGCAACTCGACTTCCAGCCGGGTGCGTTCTTCTATCTCCTTTTGTATCAGCGGGTCAAAGAAACTTATTCTGTTGCGGCCCGATTCCTTGGCCTGATACATGGCGGCATCGGTGACTTTAATCAATTCATGGGCGGTATCGTCACCGTTGAAGAGACTGATGCCTATACTGGGCGTGATCAGAAATTCCTTCTTATTCAGAAAATACGAATCGCTGATGGTTTTGCGCATTTTTTCCGCGATTTTCCCGGCTTTTTGCAACGCCATGTTTCTGTTCTTGCCGAGATTTGTCAGCAGTATGGCGAACTCATCGCCGCCAAATCGTGCCACAGTGTCCGTTTTGCGCACGCAGTAACTCATGACATGCCGGGCGAATTCATAGAGTATCCGGTCTCCGGTGTTGTGTCCGAATACATCGTTAATCGATTTGAAGTGATCGATATCAATCAGTATCAAGGCGCCAAAATCATGGTTATCCTTTGACATGGCAATGGCGGTATTCATGCGATCGACCAGCAACCGTCTGTTGGGCAGTGTGGTGAGCGAATCGTAGAAACTGAGATTGTGGATTAAATTCTCGGCTTCTTTCTTTGAGGAAATATCCTGAAAAATGCCCACATAATGGGTAATCTGATTTGCGGTATTTTTCACCGCGGTAATGCTTAACTTGGCCGGATAGGTTGTGCCGTCCTTGCGCCGGTGGTGCAATTCGCCATTCCAGTAATCTTTCTCGCTCAGTGCGCCCCACATATTTTCGAAGAACTGTTTCTCCTGATATTCGGATTGCAGCAGCGCGGGCGATTTGCCCTGAATATCTTCAGCGCAATAACCGGTGAGTTTGGTAAAGGCTGAATTGATTCTTACGATTTTTCCTTTTGCGTCAGTGATGATGACGCCATCCGAGGATTCGAGGGCAACGGCAGCGATGCGCAGATTTTCTTCATTTTCCTTGCGCTCAAGCCACCATCCCAAATCCTCGGCGATGGCATTGATGAGATCCTGTTCTTCAGGAATGAACAGTGCTTTGTTATCGCAATAGTGCACGCTGAGCTGACCACGGGTCTTGTCCTTGACCAGAATCCTGGTATTTAACGCTGACATGGTTTTGTGATTGGATGTCATGGATGGAAATTGCCGTTTATCAATTCGGATCGATATGCGGCTCAGTAGCGGGAATTGCATGGCGGCCGCCAGGTTTTCAATAATCAGTTTGCAAATTTCCTCGATCGATAGGGAAAGATCAAGGCTGCGGCGGATTTTATACAGGCATGTCATTTCCTTCAGGCGTTCTTTTAGTTGCATGGATAAATATCTTTGCTGCATCAACGCGTCAATCCGGTTAGGCAGCAATCTGAGGTGACTCTGTTCCGGTTCTTTGATCAGATAATCGCATACACCGATCTTGAATGCCCGGGATGCGATTTCCTCATTGCCTGCACCGGTAAGGAAAATGACGATTTGATCGGTAAATTTATCCTGGATATCGAATGCGTTGCCATCGGGAAGATCGTAATCAGCCACAATAATGTCAAAATCAGCTTCACTCAGAATCCGGCGGGCTTCGCCTATCGATCTTGCCAGCGTGATGTGATAGGGCAATCTTTCTTTAGAGATATGCCTCACCACAGCCAACGCGTCCACTTCATCATTTTCGATCAGCAGGAGCGTGAGGATATTCTTTTGAATATTGTTGTTGGCAACAAATTCATACAAGATTGCGTTATTCATTTTGCGTATTCACTGTGCTTTGTGCTTGATGCCGGTAATTGATTGTGCGACCAATAATTGCAGATGATTTCCACGATCTTGACAAATTGCAGATAATCCACAGGCTTGACCATGTACCCCGCAACATTTTTATCAAATGCTGCCAGGCGGTCGATTTCCTCTTGCGAGGTGGTCAAAATAATCGCCGGGATGGCTTTCAATGCCGCATTCATTCTCAATTCAACCAGGAACTCAATGCCGTTCATGCGCGGCATATTGATATCCAGCAAAATAATACCGGGACGGGGGTTGGCCGGATTGTGCAGGAAATTCAATCCTTCCTCGCCATTGGTTACACGGTCCAATTGATACGAAATCTTCAAATCGCTTAATGCGCGCTCAAGGGTCATGGCATCGACATCGTCGTCTTCGATCAATAAAATGCGGTTGTTGAATTTCATAACTGTTCTTTTTTATTCTTATATTGAAGAGGTTTCTCTGGTGATTGCTGAATGAAAGGCAAAGTGAAATGGAAAGCAGTTCCTGCATTAACCGTCGACTCCACCCAGATTGCACCGCCATGTGACTCAACAATTCTTTTGACCAGTGATAATCCGACACCGGTGCTTTCTGCTTCGTTGCAATTATTTAATGTTTCAAACAATTCAAAAATTTTTTTAAAGTACCTGGAGTCAATGCCGGGGCCGTTATCTGCTACTGTGAAATGCCAATCTGAGCATTCTTTGGCGGCAGTGATCGTTATCCGTCCAATCGGCTTATCCATGAATTTTATGGCATTGGAGATCAGATTCTGGAAAATCTGCTGCGCTTTGTAGTACTCCAAAGTAACTTGCGGCAAGGGGGTTGTGATTTCTACAGTAATGTGCGGCGGCGGTGTCAGAAGATCAATCGTGTCGCGCACGATCAAGTTCAGATCAATGGTTTCCGAAGAGGCCGGATTGCGTCCCGCCCGTGAATAAGCAAGGATGCCGTCGACCAGCTTGCCAAGCCGCCTGGTCCTTCCGATCATCAGATCAAGTAACTGCTTTCCTTCCGTGCCGAGCTTGTCCGAATAGTCTTCTACCAGCCAATTGGCTAATGAATTGATGCCGCGCAATGGTGCTTTTAAGTCGTGTGAAACAATATAGGCAAAATCAGCGAGTTCTTGATTTGTATCTGTCAGCTCTTTTAGGATCCCAGCATTTTTTTCTTCCAACAGCTTGCGCTCGGTAATTTCCGCGCGGATGGCGATATACTGGAATGGTGTTCCAGCATTGTCCAGAAAAGGGACAATAGTTGTGTTCACCCAATAGATTGAGCCATCTTTTGCACGATTCCGGATATCGCCATGCCAGACTTTTCCGTTCCTGATGGTCTGCCATAAATTCCGCATGAATTCCTTCGAATGATAGCCGGAATTGATAATGCGATGATTGTTTCCGAGTAATTCGGCGCGTGCGTATTTCGAGATAGCGCAGAACTTGTCATTGACATAAGTAATTTTGCCAAGCTTGTCAGTGATTGCAACAATTGCGTGTTCATCCAGAGCTGCCTTGAACTGTGTCAATTCCTTGACAGCGGATTGATTATTCAATATCTCGCCGATGGCTGGATCAATAGTCATATTGAATAATTACTCCATCAAGTTATTTCTTATTTCAGTTCTGTCTTTAATATCAGTATATTGAATTTTATACTTAATCCAAGATATTAACTGATTCTTTATTGTGGGAATTATCTATTATCTTTATAGGATAATTCTTTTTATGGGTGTCGCTGTTAACAGGCGTTGAAAAAATCTGTAATTATGGAAAATCCAGCCCTTGGAGTGGCCTAACCTCTTCCTGGGGATTGGGAAGCGCTTGCAGACTCATTTGATGAGCTTGAATTTCTGTTGTTATCCGCTCCGATTTTTTCAACGGCTTGTTAAGGAAGCTCTGAACAACCCGCCTATGTCATTCCGAACAAAGTGAGGAATTCTTGATAATCAATACCATAGATTTCTCGCTACGCTCGAAATGACAGTTATTCAGAGTTTTCTTAAAGACTTGCAGTATTTGTTCACCGAGTCCTGCACGCTTACTATCAATGAGAAACACTCACAAGAGCGCTGATCCGGCAGCCTATTCTGCGGCAACAACCTGATTCTTGCCATTTTTCTTGGCGCGATATAATGCTTCGTCGGCGCGTTTAAAAAGATCTTCCTGTGATTCTCCCGCTTGATACTGTGTTACGCCGGCACTGAATGTGATTAATAGCCGCTTGTTTTCATGCAGGAAGAATTTTTTGGTCAGATAACGCCTTATTCTTGCGATGGTTGAAATCGCTTCTTTAAGCGCGGTATCGGGAAGCAGGATTGTGAATTCCTCCCCGCCATAGCGTGATATCACATCGCTTCGCCGCACTGTTTCCTTGACTGCTTCTACCAGATAAATCAATGCATAGTCGCCTACATGATGTCCATGCGTATCATTCAGTTGCTTGAAATTATCGATGTCGAGTAAAGCAAAACAGAGTGGCGTTCGATGATGGGTGGCGTGTGCTACTCCCAGTTTGTATGCATTATCAAAGCCGCGCCGGTTCAGTATGCCGGTCAGATGGTCTTCATGCACTTTTTCGCCCATTTCCAGTAATTTGTTTTCAAGCTGATTGATTTGATTGTGCGCTTCATCAACTTTTGCACGGGCGGACAACAGGTCATTGCGGTAATTTAATACGCTTTTCTGCACGGTTCTGGTTTCTTGCATAATTTCCGCAAGCGATAGCTCTTCGAGATTCGATATTAAGGAAGTCGCCATTTGCCGCATGATCATTCTGGCTTTACCCAGATTATGTTTTACTTTCTCCTGTCTTTGAGCTATTTCTCCGAGAGAATGCTCGGCTTGAGTTATTATTTCCATATTTAATGGGTTAGACATGACTCTCTTCAACTGGGAAAGCTGCTCTTTAATCCACTGATCTTCGGCTAATAATTCACCTGTGCTATCCATTAGCAGATTCAGTAATCTGAGCAGACCCTGCTGCAATTGAGTATCTTTCTCATCCCGTGCCTCGAATCTGACGCAAAATTGCTGAAAATGAGCGATAAATTGCTCCATTTCCTGTTTATCCTGAATTTCTCGTATCCGATGTGCCAGGCGCTTGGTTTCTTCAACCCAAACCTGATCATTTATCTGGTAAGCGAAGATGTTTTCCAGTAATTGCGCCAGCAGTTCCAGAAGTTGACCGGCAAAGCTGTTGATTCCGTATTCCTGTTCTGAAACGGCATGATCCGGCCGAGTATTTTGTCCGGTTGAATGAATGGGAAGCATGAGTGATGATTGATCTTCGCCGGTCATTTCCGGTGAAATTGAAGCCGATGCTTTCCATGAATCAATCAATCCGTTTAATTGGCTATGCAGGTGTTCCGGATTGTCAGTATATTCATCGAGTATGCGTTTAACGCTTTCCCGTTTCCTGGCGATAGCGGATGTGCCCGGTTTGCTGTCAAGTTCTTTAAACAGATTTCCTATAGTTACTCCCCAAGGGAATGCAGGTTTGGATTTCGTATGAATTGGCAGCGCAGCATTATCAAGGGTTGTAACCTCGGCTGTAATAAACTTGATTAATATGGATTTATATTTCGACCAGTTTCTTTCACTGACTGCTTGTTCCAGGCTGTTGGCACAATTAAGCAGAGCAGGGGTATGGCGCGGAAATTCTTTCGCCAATTCCGCAAGCATTTTTGCGGTATTGACTGGGATCTGATTATCCGGATTGCCCGCAATCTGATCGTACAGTTTGTGATAACTGTCCGGTGTCGGTGAAATTTTCAGTAATGCAAGTTGCCGGAGTGTTTCGCGTGCGATAACAGAAGGATTTGAGTTGATTTCTTGATTCATGACAGTCTCTTGGAATCTACATTCTTATATGTCCGAATGACAGAAATTCCGGTAATGGTATGATTAATAAAATACTAGTTCTAGCGGACTTGAATTTTGCGAGCTTGTTTCTAACAGCTCATTCGCTGTAAAACCGCTGACTTCAATAAAGGTCGGATTGATATAAGTGATGCGTCCCTTGGTGCTGGTGGTTGATAGAATCTGCGTGTTTTCTTCAATAGGGTATTCAGTATTGGTAACAGGTAGATTAATTCTCATGGCTTGCAACCTTCATTAAGGTTAAAAATTATGACAATTGGTAATGCATTCCGGGTTGTTGATTATTGCGACAATTTTTTATTAATTACTGAAAGAATATTCTGAGTTTAGTGTAAGACAATGCCGCAACACTTTGATTGTTACTGCTGGCTCAGATTGCTTGGATGTATTGATAAGGGGCCTGTCCGTACTAGGAAAATTCTTATTGTTTGTCAGTTCATTGAAATATCGTGTGTTTTCTGCTCGCGCTCAGTGCGCATGCTGAGAGGTTTCCTGATTTGACTAAACCTCGGGCCCTCGATATATTGAGATTCGCAAAAATGCGTGTTTATTCCACAAAAATAAAGGAGATCGACAGCATGACAGCCGCCACTACACACATGTCACACCTTCCTCGGATATATACTGGAATTCGTAAATCGTTATGGCTGGTACTATTAGTGCCGGTTGTGATTTCAATTTCAGGTTGCAGTATTGCAGATAAAATCGGTGATTTGACTGACAAAGTAAGCGATGTTGCCGGAGATACCGTATCTACATTAGATAGTGCTATCGACACTTTGGAACGTAATTCCGCATCTTGGCAGACGGTATTGCAAGACACCACTCAGCAGTTAACCGATGAGGCCCAGTCTACAGTGCGCAATGAGGTTTCAGATTTACTTAACCGTAGCGTTGCGGCTACCGGGACAGAACTGCGATGCAATGCCGACTTCATCGGCGCCCGTGTGCGCCAGGCTTTGGTGAGAATTCGTGCCCGGCTGCTTCATCAGGCGATACCTCCGGTTGAGCCGGCATTGTGTCACGTGACCCCGCCAGCAGTGGATATGGCTCTGGATGTAAGCCGCCGTAACAAGCTGGAGTTTTTCGGTTACGATTTTGACACCACACCCATTAAAGTGACCTTGGAGGACAAGACACGCACATTGGATGTATCCACCAAGCTAGACCGGCTTACTCACTATCACATGACACTCAATCTCGGCGCCAATGGCGTGCCTGTATCGAGCGCAAGTAATCGCCTGACGCTGGAATGGCAACAGCGCCTTATTTCCAGTATTGCTGTTATCCAGCCAGCTACACCAGTGTGCGGAGAGAAAACGGAATCCTATTCGCGCAACACTTATCTATCCTTTACGCCGCCTCATACCAGGGGTGACCGGGAATATTCCGGCAACGGACCCGAAGTGTGGGCGACTGCGCGCTGGATTAATGAAGGTACACGGGTTAACTTAAGGCTCTGGATGAAAGCTAAGGAAACGCAAAGCGACTGGACTACCGCGGAAGGAGAGCGGACTGAAGCTTACTATACAGCGCCTCCCGGCTGGCGTATCGACAGCATAATAAGTAATGCAGAAAGCTCGGCGCATTATGTTGATACAGATCATAACGAAGATCGCCTGGGTGGCGGTCCGAATGGCCCGGTCAGAGAATTCGTATTTCGTGGTGACCGCAGGGGAGACGATGCGGGGATTCATACCGGTGTCGACGTCTACTTCAATCCGCTTGTCGTTAAATTAGTTGAAGTGGCTAATTGCGCTCCGGCATCAGCGGTTAAATCCTTACAGGGAAAGGGCTTGATTGCACCGGACACAGTCAAGCGCCTGCAACCGATGATGTTGAGGTTACGGCCCGTTACACCATAACCTAGTATTCTCATCATGATGCGGCCTGTGCCATTGAGACATTCTCCCCGGTGCGGCCGCTATCTCGCAAAACCGTGCCGGGATTTCATAAAAGTAATTTGAACAAATTATGCTATGCCGGTCGTGTTTCCGCAGCGGTTACAAATGATCGTTCTGAATTAACTGGAAGCAAAGCTGTTCCACAAAACAGTACGGCAGTGCGCTTCTGACAGGGATCGATTTGTATTCAGTTACCATTCAGCACAAAGGTTGCACAATAAACTCAAAATGCCAGAAACGGTTTGGTGTTGCGTTATAGACGTGAGATTTATTGTGGAGGTGCATTATGAATGCAAAAAAAATTCTTATCCTTTCCGTCGTAATCGGAATTCTTTTTCTTAGTGGATGTGTGGCTACTCCTTATTATGGGGGAGCGGGATATTACAGAGGAGCTGCATATGGCTATGGATATCAACCGTCATTTTCTATAAATCAAAGACACCCTGGCGGCTATAATTACTACAATAATGGGCACAGACACCTGCATGGAGGGCATAAGCATTTTATCGGCGGTCAGAGGTACATAGGCGGAGGCCATCGTCACTCAATAGGGATGCATGGGCACATTGGAAGAGGACACAAACACTTCGGTGGAAGCCATCGGGGAGGGAGTCACAGGGGGCATCGTTGATGCAATGATATTAATTCTACTTCAGGCTGAATCGAAAATCAGAGGAAGCTGCATGTGGAGAGAAAGTCAAATAACCATTACCTCCTGTTGGGTAACGGTTTGAGTCGTGTTCTGAAACGTATTGATTTTATTGGCTCACCAAATCGGATAAATCGTAAGCCCCCAACCCTTCCACATTAACACGCTGATACATCATCGTTATCCTCAAACTTTTTACAAGGAGGAACGATGTCACTATCAGAAGCACGACGGATTCATATCGAAGCATGGCAGACCAGCGGTATGTCGCAGGCGGCTTATTGCCGGGAACATGGTTTGAATACCAAGACGTTTGGCAATTGGG
>CAZDYN010000048.1:0-493 GCA_964509635.1 uncultured Nitrosomonas sp.
CATGAGCAAAAAATGGTTACGCAGCAAATTCCACCGGGAACAGTAACTATCTCAGATTCCTGGAAATTTAAGGAATCTCTGAATAACGTCCATATGTCATTCCGAACACGGTGAGGAATCTTTGGTAATCAATACGGTAGATTTCTCGCTATGCTCGAAATGACAATTATTCAGGGATTCCTTAAGTTGAGCCGCAGCACCCCTTGCGAAACATGATGGAAGTTTCACCTCGAAGTGCTGTAGCCGTTATTGATCGCATCGCTTTGCCAAAGAAAATAATCACAAAAGCCGATTGCCGGGGCCGGACACCGCGCCGTAACCAAGTACCTTGTCTTCGCTTGCATGCAAGGCAAGCCGTGCAGCTTGCCAATAGCCCAAGCGCTTGCACTTTTCCCGGAACCCTTATGGTGCACAAATTCATAGACTGCTATTATATTTCAGTACTTAGAAAAGCCCGCACAGAATATAACTCAACCCAAACAAATGAGATCCC
>CAZDYN010000048.1:503-10346 GCA_964509635.1 uncultured Nitrosomonas sp.
TACTCAGCACAAATAAAAAAGCGCATCGAAGGCCCTGATTAGCGAAATATGGATACCCTTTCCAAAGCGGCGTTAGATCGTCTGGCCGAGTTTGCCGCCTATATCTGCGGCACGCCTATAGCAGTCATTAGTCTGCCCGATGATCATCGTCTTTGGCTGAAATCCGCTGCCGGTCCGGATATCCGTAACCTTTCCAAAGACGCAAGCTTTTCTGAATATGTTATTCAGCAAGGTCATTTTTTTGTGGTCAGCGATACGCTGACGGACAACCGGTTTGCGTCGCATACCCTGGTAACCGGCAGTCCGGGCATACGGTTCTTCGCAGGCATTCCTTTCATCGCGAGTGACAGCCACAGCCCGGGCTCATTATGTGTTTTCGACACTGTTCCGCGGGAATTGAATCCTTCCCAGATCAGCATGCTGGATAACCTGGCCAAACAGGCAACGGATATCCTGGGAATGCAATTGTCCCTGCATAATCTGGAGCATGAAAAGAAGAAATATGCCGCCATGCTGCAAATTTCCGGCGATGGCGTGCATATTTTTGACCGCATGGGAAATGTGATCGACATCAACGAAAAATTCTGCGGGATGCTGGGCTATACACGCCAGGAAATGCTGGCCATGAACGTTGCCGGCTGGGATACGGGATTTTCTCCGGAAGCGCTTCAGGACAAAGTTCAGGAGACCTTCAATGCGCCGGATATTTTTGAAACCCGGCACAAACGCAAGGATGGCGCGATTATCGATGTGGAAATCAGCGCACAGCCGGTGTGGATAGACAATCAGCTTTATCTTTGGAATGCCTCGCGCGACATTACCGCGCGCAAGCAAGCTGAAGCGGAACGGAAACGCCTATCAAGAATTATTGAAGAATCGCCGGATTTTGTCGGAACGGCGGATCTGCAAGGACATGTTTTATATCTTAACAAAGCGGCAAAAAAAATCATCGGACTTCCTGATGATGCCGATTTGTCAACATTGGAAATTAAGGATGTCCATCCGGAGTGGGCTACCAAACGTGTGCTGGAAGAGGGTATCCCCGCCGTGCTTCAGCATGGCCACTGGATGAGTGAAAATGCCTTGCTGCATAAAGACGGTCACGAAATACCGGTTTCCCAGGTCGCTCTGATGCATCGCGATGAACGCGGCAATCCGGTACTGCTATCCACGATCATGCGTGACATCAGCGAAAGCAAGGCGCATGAACTGGCGCTGCAAGAAGCCAAGGAAGCCGCCGAGGCCGCCAATCGCGCCAAGAGTGAATTTCTGGCCAGCATGAGCCATGAATTGCGCACCCCGCTCAATGCCATTCTGGGATTCTCGCAATTATTGGAGCTGGATCCGGAACTCCAGGAACAATCCAGGAAACAAGTAAAAATCATCGAACAAGCAGGCCATCATCTGCTTAATCTGATTAACGATCTGATCGATCTTGCCCGTATCGAGGCGGGCAAACTGAAACTCTCGATTGAGCCGGTTTCCGTTCATGCCGTGATCAGCGACAGCCTCGAAATCATCGCGCCGATGGCGCAAAAACACGGCATCGGGATTATTGATCACAGCGATGTCAAGGAACCGGCAACCGTGCTGGCCGATTTTTCCCGCTTGCGCCAGGTTTTGTTTAACTTGCTCTCCAATGCCATCAAATACAACCGTCCGCAGGGCAGCATTACCCTGACCTGCCAAACCAGTCACAACACGATACGCATCAATGTAACCGATACCGGCAGCGGAATTCCGCACAGCAAGCGGAATCGCATCTTCAATACCTTTGACCGGCTGGGAAAGGAAGGCGGAAAAGTGGAAGGCACCGGCATCGGACTCGTCATTTCCAAAAACATCATCGAGGCCATGGGCGGCAGCATCGGTTTTGAGAGTATCGCAGGACAAGGCAGTACTTTCTGGGTGGAACTCCTCAGGAGCAAACCGGCTGAGCCGTTTGCTCCTGAAAACAGCATCACTCATTTTCTACAAAAAACAACCCGGCCGCATCCCAAAAAATCCGGATTACGTTTACTGCTGGTGGAAGATAACCCGGTCAATCAAATGGTAGCGCTGCTGATACTCGACAAACTGGGCTATTCAGTTGACGTAGCCGATAACGGCGCAAAGGCTGTCGAAGCGGTAGCCGGTAACCGGTACGATCTGGTATTGATGGACTGCAAAATGCCCGAAATGGATGGTTTTGAAGCGACGCAAGCCATCCGCCAATCAGAAATCGCCAGTCAGACGCATATCCCCATCGTAGCCATGACCGCAGGCGCCATGGAAGGAGACCGGGAAAAGTGTCTCGCAGCCGGCATGGATGACTACATCGCCAAACCGGTCAATATCGAGTGCTTACAGAAAATTCTGGATGCCTGGCTGGCACAAACCGGATGACATCGGCCATACACGGTGCCGGTTCAGGCATTTCTCAAGAATACCGGCTTCCGCGGGAACACCGTGCGGCGAAATGCAAAAATTGACCGCAGGAATCAACCGGACAGCTTCCCATTCAGCAATTCCAGCACGCTGCCGGTGGCTGTGTGACGGATGCGGGTAATTCCGCCGTTACTGATTTTGATCCGGTACAAACCAATCGCGGGAGCCCGGATTGTTTCCGCAATCAGTGCGCGTATCACGCCGGCATGCGCAACGATCAGCAGATGGCTGCTGTGATGGCGCTCGATGGCTTCTTGATACGCCAAGCTGACGCGCCGGATAAAATCATCCAGCGGCTCCGCATCCTGTGGCCGGTGATTGGCGGGATCTTTCAGAAAAGCTTGATATTCGGCGGCACGGCCGATTTTAACTTCGTCGTGGCTCAGTCCTTCCCAGGCGCCAAACCCGACTTCCTTAAAACGGGGTTCAACCGCAACAGGGATGCCGTGACGTTCGCTCAGCGCGTGTGCAAATGCCTGACAGCGTTGCAGCGGAGAAGTAATGATTTGCCTCCATTGATTGTACTCACCGACGGCATTCCACATTTGCGACCACCCTTTCTCGCTCAGCGGATCATCCACGCCATGGCCGCGATAACGGCGTCCGCCGGCAGGCTCGCCGTGGCGGATCAAATCAATCACAGTTTCTGTCATAAAAAAACTTCGTCCGGGTCATTTGGGATACGATAGTTTATCCGATCTCGCCGCCGTGGTAAGTTAGATAGATCAAAAAGCGCGGTTGCTGCGATGAAACTTTGCGGATTATATTGACGATTACCGTCCGGAAGGTTTACTGCTAACCCGAATATTTACTACTTACCTGCAAAACACTATCAATAATTTCCCAATTTAATTTCCGAACCGCCGGTTTTATTCACGATAGCCAGCGCAATACCGACATATTCAGCAAATTCCAGCGCATCTTCTTCATCAACCGGTGTTGCCAGCACAAAATCGGCATGCCTGCGCGCTTCTTCTCTTTTACCGGTGTCGTACAGCAGTTCGGCATAAAAAGCGCGCGTGATGATGTCTCTGGGAAAGAGTTCGTGCGCCCGTTTCAGGTGCGCAAGCGCTTTCTGATTGCTGCCAAAACTGATGGGGAAACCCGGAAGCTTGTGATACATGCGGCCCAATGCCCTATGCGCCCCGGCATTTTCGTATTGTTCGTCCAGCGCAACTGCCTTCAACAACAGATTCTCCATCGGACGGAGCATTCTGAGTGCATTCAGAACACCGCTATCTTCAGCCATTTTACCCATCGCGGCGGCTTTCCAGAAAAGACCGCGCACGTCATTGGCATTCAGAATCAATGCCCGGTCAGCCACTGCAATGCAATGTTCAAAAAGCTGCGCACGGCGGTTTTTATCGCGTTCGAGCTGGGCCTGCATAAACTCCAGACGGGAGAGCTCGGCGATGGCGGCCGATTCGCGCGAATCCCGCGTCAGATTGCGCAACCAATCGATGGTTTCCACAAGCCGCGGTCTATCAATGGCGTACTTCCATACCGCCAGCTCAATTCTCTGTGTATTTTCCGGAGTCAATAACGTGGAAGATGCGCCCTGTGCCAGCACCGGCAGTGCAAAACAAGCGACTGCAATCACTTTGCAAGTGAAATGAAAAATCTTTCTTTCCAATTCCCGCAGGTTTGATTTCATGCAAGCGTTCATATGCAATCCGCTTAATACGTTGTTTTCTTGATTAATGAATGAGTATTCTATGATAAATGCAAGTCATCTTCGTCAGGGATATTTAACCCGAATATTTCATAAATTGGCACGTATCTTCACTTGCCTTCTGATTAATAAGAAAGATTTTGCTCAGCCGGGTGTATGAGTCACTACATCACTCTTTCTAAAAACTTCCCTATTAATCAAAAATCTGCGTAATCATCACGCGAATTTATGAAATATTCGGGTTAGAATAGCTTCTTTTAGCTGTCTTCAAACCATGAATAACACGGAAATTTAGCGTTTATTCCAGGAACTGCAAACACGTGCTGCGCAGTAGCCGCCACCTCCGGCCGGAAGTGGCGGCAGGAAGTTAAATAATGACGAAATCGCCGGATGTCAGGGCCGGTATGCCGGTTAACGATGCAAACGCGATCTGCGCACCGGCACCGGCACCGGTGCCGTCCGCATCGTAATATAGCGTCCCATTGGCAGTATCGTAGATCAGGTAATCATTACCATCCAAGGCGACCGCACCCGCACCGGAAACAAAGGTATCCGCTCCTATCGCACCGGTTGCAGCGAATTGGCTGAAAATCGCATTTTCCAGACGGATGGTATCATCGGTGACATTGAAGTCAGAAATGATATCAACATTGGTGGCCGGATTCAGAGCGGTAGTAAATACAAAGAAATCAGCACCGGCAGCACCGGAAAGGGTATCCGAACCTGTTAAGCCATCCAGAATGTCGCTGCCCGAACCGCCGTTAAGGATGTTATCTCTGGTATTTCCAGTAATGGTGTTATTTAACGAATTACCCGTTCCCGAAGTAGCCGTGCCTGCCAGTTGCAGCCTTTCAACGTTCGCGCCGAGTGTATGCGCCGCCAGGTAGCTGATCACCAGATCGTTGCCGCCACCGGCGGATTCGGTATAAGTATCGCCTGCATTCTCGACAAGGTAGATATCATTCCCCCCGCCTCCTGCCATACTGTCATTGCCTTCGCCACCGTTGAAAGTGTCATTACCGGCGCCTCCTGTCAGGGCATCGGCAAACGGTGTGCCCGCCAGAATATCATTACCGGCGGTACCATTGAGCGCAATTGGGGCTGCCGGCGCTGCGCTGTCATTATCGATGATCGTTGCAGTCACTGATGCCGTACCGATGGTGGCATTCACAGCGCCACTTAAGTTTAGTGAGAAATTCTCGAGCGCCTCGGCATTGACATCATCAATCAAGGTAACCCGGATGGTTTTAGATACTTCGCCAGGAATGAAAACCAAGGTTCCAGCAGCGTGTGCATAATCCGAGCCATTGAAAGCCGTACCTGCCGCAGTGCTGTAGTTGAAGCTCGCAGTGCCGCTACCGGGTGCTGTCAGCGTAACCTGAAAATCAACATACCCTTGACCCTCCGACGCAGCAGCCTGGGCTACATGCAATACCGGCGAAACCACTGCCGCCTTGTCGTTACCGGCTATCACCACATGCGCACGCGCATCCCCCAATGTCGCGCCGACCGGATTGCTCAATACCACATCAAACAATTCCGCATCTTCCACTCGCGTATCGTTCAGCAATCCGAATGTCACCGTTTTCGCCGTTTCACCAGGCGCAAACGCAATCTTGCCGAACGGGAAGTTGCGGAAATCGCTGCTGTTTGCAGCCGTTACATTCTGCCCCGCTACATTTAGCGTCACGCCGCCGGTACTGGGTTTGTTCAACGTGACCGTCACCGTCACCGTCTGGCCGGTTTCGTCCACAATCGCGTCCGTAATCGCTGCAACCGGTGTTCCTGTCGTCGCATCGTTGTCTATGATCGTGGCATTGCCTGTACTGTCTGCAATGGTGGCATTCGCGCTCGGCGAAGACAGAATCAGGTAAAAATTCTCCGGCGCTTCCGCACTTGAATCATTGATCAGCGGAACCCGTACCGTCTTGACCATTTCACCCGGCGCAAACATCAGGCTTCCGCTGATATGATTATAATCCCAGCCGTTACTGGCACTGTTTGCCGAGGTATTTAGATTGACCGTCACCGTGCCGGTATTCGGCGCATCCAGCCGGACCAGAAAGTCCGCATAGGTTTGCGATTCATCCACAAAAACATCATCAACCGATAACCTGGAATTGCTCACCGGCGCAGCATCATTTTCATAAATGACCGCCGTGCCAGTCGCATCCAGCGTGGTCGCGTTGACCAGATTCGATAACACCAGATTAAACGCTTCCGAAGCTTCAAAGGCGGCATCGTTGGTCAATGTCACCTTGACCGTCTTGACCGTCTCGCCCGGAGCGAATTTCAATGAGCCATTAACAGCAACAAAATCCGAGCCGGCCTTTGCCGTGCCATTCTGCGTCGCGTAATTCATCGATACCACACTGGTCGACGGCCGGTCGAGCATAATGACAAATGTGGCTTCCTTGCCCGCTTCATCCACGGTGAAGTCGTTGATCGCAACCACCGGCGTGCCGGATGGCGCATCGTTGTCTATGATCGTCGCATTGCCCGCATTATCGGCAATGGTGGCGTTCGCGCTCGGCGAAGACAGAATCAGGTAAAAATTCTCCGGCGCTTCCGCACTTGAATCATTGATCAGCGGAACCCGTACCGTCTTGACCATTTCACCCGGCGCAAACATCAGGCTTCCGCTGATATGATTATAATCCCAGCCGTTACTGGCACTGTTTGCCGAGGTATTTAGATTGACCGTCACCGTGCCGGTATTCGGCGCATCCAGCCGGACCAGAAAGTCCGCATAGGTTTGCGATTCATCCACAAAAACATCATCAACCGATAACCTGGAATTGCTCACCGGCGCAGCATCATTTTCATAAATGACCGCCGTGCCAGTCGCATCCAGCGTGGTCGCGTTGACCAGATTCGATAACACCAGATTAAACGCTTCCGAAGCTTCAAAGGCGGCATCGTTGGTCAATGTCACCTTGACCGTCTTGACCGTCTCGCCCGGAGCGAATTTCAATGAGCCATTAACAGCAACAAAATCCGAGCCGGCCTTTGCCGTGCCATTCTGCGTCGCGTAATTCATCGATACCACACTGGTCGACGGCCGGTCGAGCATAATGACAAATGTGGCTTCCTTGCCCGCTTCATCCACGGTGAAGTCGTTGATCGCAACCACCGGCGTGCCGGATGGCGCATCGTTGTCTATGATCGTCGCATTGCCCGCATTATCGGCAATGGTGGCATTCGCGCTCGGCGAAGACAGAATCAGGTAAAAATTCTCCGCGGCTTCGGCTATCGCGTCGTTAAGAATAGGAACACTAACTGTTTTGGATACTTGACCGGGCGCAAAAGTCAGTGTTCCGCTGATATGCGTGTAATCCCAACCATTACTCGCGGTGTTTGCGGAAGTCGCATAATTAACCGTCACCTGAGCGGCGTTGGCCACATCCAGCCAGACGGTAAAATTTGCTGTTGCATTGGTTTCATCGACATAAACATCATCCACTAAAATCCTGCTCATAATATATTTCTCCTTATTATTGTCAGAAAGATCATACCGGCTTACCGTAAAATCATCGGTCATCCGAAAAGATTTTGTTATTCAACATCCAGTAACTGCTTTGATTGGTCCTCTACTATCTACATTTTCGCATAAAACTCACTTCGCTTATTTGAAATATTCATCGATCAATTCCGCATCGCTGCTTCATATCACTCACGCAATCTGATGAATTCATTGATTTACACCTTTTCTGAATCGCCTATACCCGTGCTGCTCTTGCAACCCGGAAAGAAGACTTAAAACTGGCATATAATAGGACGCTTTGAACCCATACCGGTCTTACCGCAGATTCTCCTGCTGCCGCGAGGCCGGTGCGCCCTGACATGCAACAACCGCACACTTTACCCGCACCCGGCACCCTGTTACGTTACGCTGATTTTGCTGGCTCCAGCGATGCGTTATTTCTCGCGCAACTGGCGCAGCAGGCCAAGCCGGTCACGATCATCACCGCCAATGCGCTCGATGCGCAGCGGCTATTGGAAGAAATCCCCTATTTCGCGCCCGGACTGAATACCCATCTGCTGCCGGACTGGGAAACACTGCCGTACGATACGTTCTCGCCGCACCATGATCTGGTTTCGGAACGGCTCGCAACACTGTACCAGGTGATGAACAATGCTTGCGATGTGCTGATCGCGCCATTGACCACGGCGCTCTATCGCATGCTGCCGCGCGCATATCTGGCCGCGCATACTTTTTTCCTGAAGCAGGGTGAAACGCTGGATGTCGCGGGGCTGCGCGGTCAATTGACTCTGGCGGGTTACTCGCATGTCACGCAGGTGTTCTCGCCGGGCGAATACAGCGTGCGCGGGGGATTGATCGATCTGTTTCCGATGGGCAGCCCGCTGCCGTACCGCATCGATTTAATGGATAACGACATCGATACCATCCGCACCTTCGATGTCGACACGCAGCGCAGCATTTATCCGGTCAAGGAAATCCGCCTGCTGCCGGCGCGTGAATTTCCACTCGACGAGGCGGGACGCACTTGTTTCCGCGGCAACTTCCGCGAGAAATTCGAGGGCGACCCGTCGAAGAAGCAGATCTACAAGGACATCAGCAAAGGTTTGACACCCGCCGGTATCGAGTATTATCTGCCGCTGTTTTTTGAGCAGACGGCAACACTGTTTGATTATCTGCCGGACAACACCCTGCTGTGCCTGCATCAGAATGTGCGCCCTATCATTGACGAGTTCTGGCACGATACCCAATCACGCTATCAATTGCTGCGCGGCGATATGGATCGCCCATTGCTGCCGCCGCAGGAATTATTCCTATCCAGTGATAGCTTCTTCGGTCACATTAAACCCTATGCGCGCATTGAACTGCTCTCCAACGGACAGGATTTCAAACTGTCGGCAGCCAAAACAACGGCCCCGCTGCCATCGGTGCAGGTCAACCGGCACGTGGAAAATCCACTGGAGAAACTGTCCGCATTTGTCACCCGCTTCACGCAATCCGGCGGGCGTGTTCTGCTGCTGGCGGAAAGCATGGGAAGGCGCGAACTCATTGGCGAATACCTGAGTCAATATGGCTTGCATCCGGAGGATTGCCAGGATTACGCCAGCTTCTTGAATAGCGCGCAGCATTTTATGCTGGGCGTGTCACCGTTGCATACGGGTTTCATTGACGAGCCCGGAAAACTCGCTTACATCACGGAAAGTGAATTGTATGCGACGCATGTGCATGGACGGCGTGAACGCGAAGCGCGCAAGACCACCTCGACCGACAACATTCTGCGCGATCTGTCGGAAATCAAACCGGGCGACCCGGTGGTGCATGAGCAGCATGGCATCGGCCGCTATCTCGGCCTGGTCAGCATGGATGTGGGCGAAGGCGGACCCGGCGAACTGAGCGAGTTTCTGGCGCTGGAATACGACGGCGGCGATAAGCTGTACGTGCCGGTTTCGCAACTGCATCAGATCGGGCGCTACAGCGGCGCGGCGCCGGAATCCGCGCCGTTGCACAAGCTGGGCAGCAGCCAATGGGACAAGGCCAAGCGCAAAGCCATGCAGCAGGTGCGCGACACGGCGGCGGAACTGCTCAATTTATATGCGCAACGCGCAGCGCGTGCAGGCCACACTTTTACACTCAAGCAGCATGATTACGATGCCTTCGCCGAAGGTTTCGGTTTTGAGGAAACCGCCGACCAGGCGGCGGCGATCAAGGCGGTGATAGAGGATTTGACCTCCGGCAAACCGATGGACCGGCTGATTTGCGGCGA
>CAZDYN010000049.1:0-10101 GCA_964509635.1 uncultured Nitrosomonas sp.
GCTTGCGTAAGGCGCGGCGACGCAAGCAATTCTCCAAACGATAATTTTTTATTCGTATCGGATTATAAAAAAAGCCGCCTCTTTCAGGGCGGCTTTTTTATTGGATATCGGCTAAGTAAGCATATTTAACACTTATGGAACAGGATAACAGGAGTCATCGATGATCAATGTAGGCATTGTTGGCGGAACAGGCTACACCGGCGTGGAATTACTGCGGTTACTGGCGCAACACCCCAAAGTCAGAATCAAGGCGATTACATCACGCAGCGAAGCGGGCATGAGCGTTGCCGAGTTATTCACCAATCTGCGCGGACATATCGATCTCAAATTCAGCAACCCGGCCGATGCCAAACTCAACAAATGCGATCTGGTATTTTTTGCCACCCCCAACGGTATTGCCATGCAGCAAGCGGAATCGCTGCTGAAAGCGGATGTTAAAGTCATTGATCTGGCGGCTGATTTCCGCATCAAGAATGTCGCGGAATGGGAAAAATGGTATGGCATGCCGCATGCCTGTCCTGATCTGGTTGCCGAAGCGGTATACGGGTTACCGGAAATTAATCGCGAGCAGGTCAGGAATGCACGGCTGATCGCCAATCCCGGCTGCTATCCAACGGCCGTACAGCTTGGCTTTCTGCCATTGGTTGAAGCGAGGGTCATTGATATCGATCACCTCATCGCCGATGTCAAGTCAGGTGTTTCCGGTGCCGGCCGGAAAGCCGAAGTGCATACCTTGCACGCCGAGGCATCGGATAATTTCAAGGCCTATGGTGTTCCAGGCCACCGGCACCTTCCCGAGATCAGGCAAGGACTCTCCAATGTCGCCAAGCAGCCCGTCGGTTTGACTTTTGTTCCCCATTTGGTGCCGATGATTCGCGGTATCCATGCAACACTCTACGCCAGACTGACCCAACAGGTTGATTTGCAGGCACTCTACGAGAAGCGTTACCAGAATGAGGCTTTTGTCGATGTGCTGCCCGCCGGCAAGCACCCGGAAACCCGATCCGTGCGCGGGTCCAACCTTTGCCGTATCGCGGTGCATCAGCCGCAAAACAGTGACACAGCCGTGATACTGTCCGTCACCGATAATCTGGTCAAAGGTGCGGCGGGGCAAGCCATACAAAACATGAACATCATGTTCGGCCTGCCGGAAACACTCGGCATTAATCAAGTTCCACTGCTGCCTTGAGTGGCGTCAATTATTTCAGATACCCGGTGCGGTCATTCTGAACTTCAATCTATAGAGCGCCCCGGTGTTCAAGCTTTTTCCTAAAAAACCCGGCATTCTGTCACCGCGTGTAGTGGTGCGCCCGCATCAATCATGGCAATTTCTTCTAAGCGCCGCCATTGTTTGCTGTTCATTATTGATTCTGCTGTCCTGGGGTATGTATGAAGCCGGCAAACAAGCTGTGAGTGAGCAAGATGATGTAACCGAGGAGAAACTGGCGTATTTGTTTGAACCGGGCACATGCAGAAAAACCAAAAAGCAAAAACTATGCGCGCAGATCGGTGATTTGATTCAACAGTTGCAAATCAGCACGACAGCGAATGAAAATCTTGCTGAAGAAATAAAATCACTGGCTAACGAGAATGATGATTTAAAAGAGAAACTGGCGTTCTTCCAACACCTTATCGCCAGCACGACAAAAAACGGCATCTCAATTTATCAATTCAGCTTGAAAGAAACACAAACACCCGGCAAATACCGTTATGCGCTGACACTCATCCAGGCCGGGGAGAAACCGGGTGATTTCAAGGGAAACTTGAGGTTTCAGGTAAGATTGCAGCAAAATGGCCAGAGCAAAACCATACCGTTGATCAGCAAGAGTTCCACGCAGGATTTTCCGGTCAATTTCAAGTTTTTTCACCGGCTGGAAGAAAGTTTCCAGATACCGCCTGATTTTACCGTAGAGAGTATGCAGGTAAAAATCTATAAAAATGGCAGCAAAAAAACCCTGTTAACCGAAACTGTACAACCGGTATCGTGAAGGAGAAAAAACATGTTCGGCAGAAAAAAGAAAAAACAGCTTCATCCGCATATCGACACGTTGATCGGCATCAACACTAGAATCACCGGAGACATTCATTTCACCGGCGGCCTGCGGATTGACGGGCATGTTACCAGCAATGTCATCGCATCCGATGATGAGCACAGCACGCTGGTGCTCAGCAATGGAGGCCATATTCAAGGCGAAATACAAGTTGCCAATGTCATTATCAATGGCACCGTGATTGGTCCGATACACGCGCGCGAGTATCTGGAACTGCAAGAAAAAGCCAAAGTGCACGGTGACGTTCAATACGGTTCTATAGAAATTCAGTTAGGTGCTTGCGTTGAAGGAAAAATGATTCACCAGAACAAACCGGATGCTGACTATGCGCAACAGCGCGATAAAATGATAACATTGATGCCCCCTGCAGTTGATCAGCAATCCATCTCCACAGAAAAGGATGCGTGATAATCAGCAAGCTGCGGGGTATTTGAAATTTCGAAAATGATCACGACGGTAAAAACCAACATGAGTACAGAACATAACACCCCTCTTTTATTTACTGAAAATGCGGCTTCTAAAGTTAAACAACTCATTGAGGAAGAAGGCAACAATAGTCTTAACTTGAGAGTGTTTGTCAGCGGTGGCGGCTGCTCAGGTTTCCAATATGGTTTTACTTTTGATGAATTGATCAATGAAGATGATACCGTGATGGAAAAAAACGGCGTCAAACTGCTGGTTGATCCAATGAGTTTTCAATACCTGATCGGCGCTGAAATCGATTATCAGGAAAACCTGCAAGGCGCTCAATTTATTATCAAGAATCCCGGCGCTTCCAGCACTTGCGGCTGCGGATCGTCATTCTCGGTGTAAGCTCGGAGAGTAACAAATCTAGGCAGGATAAATCGCACCCAGAATCCTGCCGCCCTTCGCGCCGGTAACCGCAGCCAGATTACCGGTTTTACGCAACATCATTTGTTGCGCCAGCCAAGCGAATGCAAAAGCTTCCACCCAGTCAGCCGCCACTCCCAGTTGATCGGTTAGCGCCACGAGTTTTCCAGGCATGTCAACGCTCAGGCGATCAAGCAGTAAAGCATTATGCGCTCCCCCGCCGCACAGGTAGATTTCATCAGCAGCCGGACAATATTCATGTATCGATCCGGCAATTGCCGCAGCTGTTAATTGCAGCAAGGTGGCCTGCACATTTTCCGGCGCTTCATCATCCGATAATTTTTGCTCCAGCCAATGTAGATTAAACAGATCCCTGCCCGTGCTCTTGGGCGGTTTGCGCATAAAAAATGAATCCGCCAGCAAGGTTTCCAGCAAGGCAGGGATAACCTGACCGGTCGCAGCCCATTGCCCGCCCTGATCATAGATTTTTCCAGTATAACGCAAGCACCAGGCATCCATTAAAAGATTACCCGGGCCGCAATCAAAGCCGATCACGGGCAGATGGGGATCAAGCCGGGTGATATTGGCGATACCACCGATATTGACGATGACACGACGATAATTTGAACTCTTGAAAACAGCTTCGTGAAAAGCAGGCACCAGCGGCGCGCCCTGCCCTCCCGCAGCGATATCCCGGCTTCTAAAATCCGCAATAACGGTAATTCCGGTCAATTCTGCCATTAAAGCCGCATTAACGAGCTGGATTGTGTAATTTTTTCCTGCTTCGGGACAGTGCCTGATCGTCTGTCCGTGACAGCCGATTGCGGCGATTTTCCCGGGTGCCATGCCAGCACCTTTCAGCAAACCTTGGATGGCTTGCGCATAAAGGCAGGATAATTGATTGCTGAGGATTGCAGCGCGATTTAATTCGTCGTGACCGGAGTGATGCAATGATAATAACCGCTCACGCAATTGATCGTCATACGGACAAAAGAAGGTTTGCAACAGGTCCGGCGTATCCGCACCGAAATCAACCAGAACGGCATCCACACCATCCAGGCTCGTGCCTGACATGATGCCGATATAGTACGGTGATTCCAGGGACTGTTCGGGCGTGGCGGAAAAAGATGTCAAGTTACGGTTTTATCCATGCAATTGGCAGCTCGATCAAACAAAACTGCCAATTGACACGGTATATGTGATGTTACTCCAGCGCAGCGAGCTGAATGTTACGCATGATATTCAAACGCGCTACCAGAGATTGTGTTTCTTTCTGGAAGGTATTCAGATCCCGCTTTGCAATCGGCGGAGCCGTCGGTAAAATGACTTTTGCCGGATCACGCTGCACACCATCCACACGTAATTCATAATGCAAGTGCGGACCGGTTGCCATACCGGTTGAACCGACGTAGCCAATCACGTCTCCCTGGTTAACACGTTTGCCTTTGCTCAATCCACTCGCAAACCGGGATAAATGTCCATAGGCTGTTTCATATTTGCCGTTATGCTTTAACACAACCAGATTTCCGTACCCCTTTTGCGAACCGGAGAATGCAACGATTCCGCTTGATGTGGCTTTTACAGGCGTACCGGTGGGTGCCGCATAATCAATGCCGCGATGCGCACGCCATTCTTTAAGAATAGGATGAAAACGTGCATTTGTGAAACCTGAACTGACGCGTGAAAAGGTCAGCGGCGAAAGCAGGAAGGCTTTGCGCAGGCTTTCACCTTCCGGCGTATAGTAACCATCCGCACCGTTCGATGACCGGAAATAAATCGCCTGATGAGATTTTCCCTTATTGACAAATTCAACGGCCAGAACACGGCCGGTCTTGGTACGCCGGCCATTATTCGAGAATGTTTCATAAACAACGGTGAACCGGTCTCCCTGGCGCAGATCGCGGTAAAAATCGATTTCCGAAGCAAAAATCTCGGTCAACTGCATGGCGATATTATTAGGTATGCCGGCATTATCGGTAGCCGCAAACAGAGAACTGTTGATGACACCGGATTTCATGTGAACCCGGGTATCCAGCTCAATCGGCTGTTCCGTCATCCTGAATTCATCATCCGTTTTTTCCATCAAAAACAGCTCCTCGTTACCGAAGAAATAACGCAGCATTAACAGCTCGCCATCAGCCGTGGTCTGTGCGTACACGGTTTGCCCCGGTCTCAGTTGGCGCATTGCACGGCTGCCACGCGCAGCCTGCAAGAAATCCGTTGAATCCTGATTACTGACATCCAGGCGGTTTAGAATAGACGCAATCGTGTCGCCACGGCGGATATTCTCCTGACGCCAGAAAGTCTGATTGACTTGAGATTCGGACAAGACATCGGGAATAGACAGATCAAGTACCACTTCTTCTACTTGAACGTCTCCAAACGAGGGAGAATTAGGTGCAATACCAAATGCGGTGAATATACCAAACAGCGGTATGCTGGATAAAGCCACCAGCCAGCGGGTTGTTTTTTTTGTTAGTTTTGACGATTTTTGAGCTAGAATCCTTTGTTTACTGCTAATTGGTGAATATAGCATCTATGAAGTACCTCCAGTCATTCGTATCATTTAACAGACAGGCGCGAGTCTAACATGAAAATAGTCAATTTGTACTAAAGAACGACTAGAAATGAACTAGAAAAGCATTTTCAAATATTAGAATCTAAATAAAATTCATTAACTTATCACTATCGTGAATAAATCAATAAAATCTGAACTTGAAATTATAAAACGCGGCAGCCACGAATTATTAGTTGAAACAGAGCTGGAAAGCAGGCTTATTTCCGGACATCCGCTACGCGTCAAAGCCGGATTCGATCCGACAGCTCCGGATTTGCATCTGGGTCATACGGTTCTATTGAACAAGCTGCGCCAGCTTCAGGATATGGGACACCATATTCTGTTTCTGATCGGTGATTTCACCGGCATGATTGGAGACCCCAGCGGAAAAAACGCGACCCGTCCGCCCTTGACCCGTGAACAAGTCGCAGAAAATGCGCAATCCTATACCACACAGGTTTTCAAAATATTAAAACCCGAGCAAACTGAAGTGGTGTTCAACTCAACCTGGATGGACAAGCTGAATGCCGCCGATCTGATTAAACTGGCGGCCACGCATACCGTCGCACGCATGCTGGAAAGAGACGACTTTGACAAACGCTACCGCAATAATCAGGCTATCGCCATTCACGAATTTCTTTACCCGTTAATCCAGGGTTATGACTCCGTTGCACTCCAGGCTGATCTCGAACTGGGCGGAACGGATCAGAAATTCAATCTGCTGATGGGAAGAGAGCTGCAAAGGCATTTCGGGCAACCGCAGCAATGCATCCTCACTATGCCGCTACTCGAAGGATTGGACGGCGTCAATAAAATGTCCAAATCTCTGAATAATTATGTCGGGATCACGGAAAATCCGAAAGAAATCTTCGGCAAGCTGATGTCGGTATCGGATCAGCTCATGTGGCGTTATCTGGAACTGCTTTCTTTTGAATCATTGCAAACCATCCGGACATGGCGCGAAGAAGTGGAAACAGGCCGTAATCCGCGGGATATCAAGGTCAGACTGGCGCAAGAGATTGTCGCACGCTTCCATAGCCGGCGCGAGGCCGAAGAAGCGCTGAGCGACTTTGAAGCACGCTTCAGACATGGCGCATTGCCCGATGAAATACCGGAAACAATCATTCAGGCATCCGATACCGTGATTCCTTTGGTGCAATTACTGAAACTGACCGGATTGACAGCCAGCACCAGCGAAGCGCTGCGCATGATCGATCAGGGCGCCGTCAAATTGAACGGCGAGAAAGTGACTGATAAATCAGCCCAAATAGCACGAGGCGAATCCGTTGTCATGCAAGTTGGCAAGCGAAAATATGCCAAAGCCACCATTCAATGATGCATAGCGTAAACAAATTGCAGGATATTACAGAATCTGGTATATTGATCGGCTAAAGTTGATCAGGGCATTTGCAACTTCCCGGTCAACTTTATCTGGTTTCATCGTTCCTGGCCTCTTCAATTTTTCAAGTTTTTCCGGAAAATGTGCAACAACTTTGGTTAGCGGCGATGCTTTATTAATGCGCTGGCAGGGTTATGCACCATCACCATTTTGGCAATGTTTTTCTTGCCCGTGCGTTCCATTTTCACTTTTTAGGAAATCAACGTGTCTTTTGAAGATTTAAATTTACATACCTCTATTATTAAAGCAATCCACGACGCCGGATACACCACTCCGACCCCGATTCAGAAACAGGCAATACCCGAATTATTATCAGGTCACGATGTCATGGCATCCGCACAGACCGGGACAGGCAAAACGGCCGCATTCATGCTGCCCTCGCTGCATCTGCTGGCCACGCCGGCAAAAGTGCAGGGCCGCGGACCACGGGTTCTGGTGCTCACGCCAACACGCGAACTGGCGCTACAGGTATCCGAAGCCGCCCAAAAATATGGCAAATACCTGCCTCGCATCAAAGTCGTCAGCATTCTGGGCGGTATGCCTTATCCGTTGCAGAATAAGCTGTTATCACAGCCCGTCGATATTCTGGTGGCAACGCCGGGACGGTTGATTGATCACATTCAACGCGGCCGGATCGATTTCAAACGGCTGGAAATGCTCGTATTGGATGAAGCGGACCGGATGCTGGATATGGGTTTCATCGATGACGTTGAAACCATTGCATCCGCCACTCCCGCTACCCGGCAGACCCTGCTGTTCTCTGCCACACTGGATGGCGCGATCGATAAAGTTGCAGCCAAGCTTTTAAAATCGCCGAAACGGATTCAGGTTGCCTCACAAAAAGCCAGACTCGATAACATTGAGCAGCGGTTACATTACGTCGATGACATGTCGCACAAAAATCGCTTGTTAAATCACGTATTACGAGACGAAACACTCAAACAGGCGATCGTTTTCACGGCAACCAAACGTGACGCGGATACATTGGCCGACAACTTGTACGCACAAGGCTATGCCGCAGCGGCATTACATGGCGACATGAATCAGCGCGAGCGTAACCGCACCCTGACCAAGCTGCGCAGCGGCGGTCTGCGGGTTCTGGTGGCAACGGATGTCGCCGCCCGGGGTATTGATATTGCCGATATCACCCACGTGATCAATTTTGACTTGCCTAAATTCGCGGAAGACTATGTGCACCGTATCGGCCGCACCGGACGGGCAGGCGCGGCCGGTATTGCCGTATCCTTTGCCTCCAACCGTGATAGCGCTCACCTGACAAAAATCGAACGTTATACGGGACAGCGTATTGAATCGCACATCATCCCCGGACTCGAACCACGCATCAAACCCCGTTTCCAGGGCAACAGTCTTAAAGGCGCGCCAAATGTTGCACAAAAACGCAAACGGGCACCGTTCGCAGCACAGGACAATCGCCCGAACTTCGGTGCAGCTGGCGAATCAAAAGGAAACAATGGAAACAGCCAGCGCGGCCGCTCATTCAATCATGACAGCCGCTCCCCCGGTTCTTTCAGAAATCGCAGCAACGCCAGTACCGGTCAACAGTTTGCCCGAACGAAGTAAGTTGGTTTAGCACAGCTTTGTCTCGAATAAATCGAGACAAAGCTGCCATCCAATCCTGCCATAGCATTCATAGAAGTCATTTTTCTTCTGGTAAAAACATCCGCTTCCGCAATATCTGCACAATCCGGTAAGCCGCATACGCCGCAATCAGGTGTTTGAGCGTGTGACCGCTGATCCAGCCATTTGTCCAAGCAAAAATCTGTACATCCAGCATCTCAAACACCTTTGCTAACGCATATAGCGCAATGACCGGATAGATATCATTACCATCCATGTAGCGCGATGGAAAGCGCAGACTCAGCCAAACAATCAGCAGGATCGGATAAAACTGCATCACGATATAAAAGTTCAGATTACCCGCGCCTTGCCGCTCGGTCCAATACCAATGCAACACACTCAATACAGCCAGAACCATCAGTACGGGTAATGCCCATAAGCCTATGACCGGATTCACGCGTTCAACCAGTGTCGCGGATAGCAACGCGGCTATGGCAATAACGATGGGTAAGCGATCCCACATGAGATGATCGATATCCGGTGTCCAGTGATAGTGGATCGAACCGAATGCAACAGCAGTTATACTTAAAAACAGCACCCAGTATGGCAGGCTTTCTTTGCGGTCATGAAACACGGTTTGCGTGTCTGTTTGCCGGATTCGCCACAGGAGCAGCAAACCGGCCCCGCCGCTGAGCAGGAAAGCCAGGTTGGAAATGACATCGTTGAAATTGGGAATACCGAGTAAGCTGCGCTGATCGGCAAAGTGATGATATCCGGCGGGTTGCGCAAATGGCGGCAGCAGCGTTGCAACCAGCATAGCCAGAACCGATATTCCTGCCAGGATCCGGAAATATTGATTCATTATTATCGGTGCGTGTTGAGATCCCCGGCGGGCAGCTAATGCATGTGCGCAACGGCATCCCGGATTCGCGCCACGGGGATGATATCCATGCCGGGAATCGCTTGTCTCGGCTTATTAGCCACCGGAATGATGGCTTGTTTGAAGCCCAGCTTCGCCGCTTCTTTCAACCGTTCCTGTCCGCGCTGCACCGGACGGATTTCACCGGCCAGACCGACTTCGCCAATGACAATCATTTTTTCCGCCAACGGCTTATTTTTCAATGACGAAACCACGGCCAGCAGAATCGCGAGGTCCGCGCCCGGCTCGGTAATTTTCACGCCCCCGACGGCATTGACGAACACATCCTGATCGAAACAGGGAATGCCTGCGTGGCGATGCAAAACCGCAAGCAGCATCGCCAGCCGGTTTTGTTCCAGTCCGACGCACAAACGCCGGGGATTGGGCGAACGTGCCTCATCGACCAGGGCTTGGATTTCCACCAGCAGCGGGCGCGTGCCTTCCTGCGTGACCATGATGCAAGACCCCGGCACTTGCGTGTCGTGATGCGAAAGAAACAACGCAGACGGGTTTTTAACCTCACGCAAGCCCTTCTCGCCCATGGCAAACACACCCAATTCATTGACCGCGCCAAAGCGGTTCTTGAATGCACGGATCATGCGGAAGCTGGAATGCATTTCGCCTTCGAAATACAGCACCGTGTCCACCATATGCTCCAGCACGCGCGGCCCGGCCAGCGTGCCTTCCTTGGTGACATGGCCCACCAGGATCATGGTCACGTTGCTGCTCTTGGCCAGCCGCGTCAGTTGTGCCGCGCACTCGCGCA
>CAZDYN010000050.1:0-10054 GCA_964509635.1 uncultured Nitrosomonas sp.
ACAAGCGGCGTTTTCCGCCTGTTTTTGTCTTGCATCGGCTAACCTCGAATACGTTTCTCAATGGTCTGCTAGCCAGAATAAGTTATGTGCGGTAACAGACAAACATTATTCTGATAATAGATTATCTTCTTTTTGAATATTGCTGCAAATCTGTAATGAAAAGGAGAATCTAATGAAAATCTTAAAATTGCTTATAGTAATAGTAATTAGTATTGGAGGAGTGAGCGGGTGTTTATCGTTTGGGTCTGGTAATACGCCCGGTCCACAAGGGCCTCAAGGTACTCAAGGCCCAGCAGGAGCCAGTGAAACGGTTATCGTGGTGCCTGATAAAGCCGATGAAAAGAAGATTATCATTGTGCCTGCTCAATAATTCGGTGCGAGAGGTTGCTAGAGCGGTTAACTGCGGTTTCTGGGTTTAATCTCCGCGGATTCAATTTATACAGTTCTTTGTGGGGTGAAAGCCGGGTGAAGAACGCAAGTGACTCTACGTAGTATGTAGCTGTGGCGGGTTGTTTTATGAAAGACTGATTAATTCACAGTAATGGCCGGGTATTGTAATGGTTGTCCTGTTAAGGGAGCCCTGAGCAAGTGTCATTTCGAGCAAGAGCGATAAATCTATGACATTGATTATTAAAGATTCCTCACTACGTTCGGAATGACAAATGCGAGTTATTCAGAGCCTACTTAATAAGTAGCTAACTGAAAAATAGATAGAATGCGCTGAACCAACCAAAATGGATCAGTTTTGTGCGTCCATAGAAAATAAGGTGATTTAAATGATTATAGAAACACGCATCAATACGAATACAACAGGCATTCAATTCCAGAGTTCGGTGGCTGCATTAACTAACGGCGGTTACGTGGTGACCTGGACATCCTGGGATCAGAGTGGTTCGGGCGGTATCTACGGACAGCGTTATGATGCAAACAGCGTTGCGCAGGGTGCGGAGTTTCGCGTCAATACCTATACAGGGGGCAGTCAAAGCACGCCTGCAGTAGCTGCGTTAACTAATGGCGGTTACGTAGTGACATGGTCATCCTGGCTACAGGATGGCGATAGTGGCGGCATTTATGCACAACGCTATGATGCCAATGGAATAGCGCAGGGCGATGAATTCCTGGTCAATACTTATACGGCGGATGATCAATCCGGTCCTTCAATCACGGCGCTGATCAATGGCGGTTTTGTGGTGACCTGGGTGTCTTCTGAGCAGGATGGTTCTGAGGAAGGTATCTACGGTCAACGTTATGATGCCAAAGGTGTTGCGCAGGGCGTAGAGTTCCGTGCCAATATCAATGACACAGCGGGTGGTCAACTATGGGGTCCGGCGGCCGCATTAGCGGATGGTGGTTTTGTGGTGATATGGATAACCGATTACAGCGGTATCCACGGTCAGCGTTATGATGCCAATGGTATTGCGCAAGGCGCAGAATTCCATGCCAATATCCAAAATAAAACAGGCGCTCAGTCGCCATCGGTAGCTGCTTTAACTGATGGCGGTTTCGTGGTGATATGGTCAGCCGAGTTTGCCACTGACGGCATCCGCGGTCAGCGTTACGATGCCAGTGGTATTGCACAAGGTACGGAGTTTCTAGTCAATACCGCTACAGAAGGCGGACATTTACTTACCTCGGTAACCGGGTTAAGCGGCGGTGGTTTCGTGGTAACTTGGACATCGGGGTCTCAGGACGGCTATCCTTCCGACTATGGCATGTACGGTCAGCGTTATGATGCCAGCGGCATTAAGCAGGGGACGGAATTCCGCATCAATACCTATACAGCGTATGATCAGCTTGATCCTTCGGTTGCCGCGCTCGCTGATGGCGGTTTCGTGGTGACATGGGAGTCTCAAAATCAGGATGGTTCTAGCTTTGGTATCTACGGCCAACGCTATGATGCCGATGGCGATGTGTTTTATGCCAACCCATTGCTGATTAGTACGGCAGGAAACGATGTTCTGGCCGGTACGTTATCCGGTGATGATACAGTAACTTATGCTTACGCTGCCGCTCCGGTTACAGTCTCCCTGATTATTGTCAGTCAGCAAAATACCGGTGGCGCCGGATTTGACACCCTGATCAACATCGAGAATCTGATTGGCAGTGACCATGACGATATGTTGACAGGCGACACAAAGAATAACGTGCTGATTGGAGGAACGGGTAATGACGTACTCAAAGGCTGGTCTGGAGCAGATACCCTGATCGGTGGATTGGGTAACGACAGCTATTTTGTTGAGAATGCGGATGATGTCATCATTGAGAATCTTGATGAAGGCACTGATAGTGTCAGCAGCCGAGTGACCTATTCACTCATAGAAGGTATTGAAAATCTCACCCTGACGGGCGAACTGGCGATCAATGGCACGGGCAATGTTCAGGCAAATATCCTCACTGGAAACGCAGCCGCCAATCAGTTAAATGGAGGAGCCGGTAAGGATACTCTCATTGGAAGAGCGGGTAACGATACACTCAATGGGGAATCGGGTAATGACACTCTCATTGGAGGGGCTGGTAACGATACCCTTGACGGTGGAGGCGGCGCTAATGTGCTAATCGGTGGGAAAGGTAACGATATTTTTAGCTTTACTGTGAAAGCCACTCTAAAAGTATCCATCGACAAGATAACTGACTATAACGTGGCCGATGACACCATACAGTTAGAAAACTCGGTATTTAAGGCATTAACGAAAATTGGTGTTTTAGCGGAAAGTCAATTCAGAGTGGGTGCGCAAGCACTGGATTCTGATGATTTCATCATATACAACAATGTAATGGGTGAATTGCTATACGATGCTGATGGCAGCGGTGGTGTTGCTGCGGTACAAATTGCCATGGTTGGCCTTGGCTTGGCCATGACCAATGCGGATATTGTGGTGATCTGACTATCATGCTACTCATTGACTGGATGAGATATTTCATCAATGAGCTTGATTGGCTGGCTTTCTGTCGCAGAGATCTCATGTTATGTGCGGTAACAGACAGACATAATTTCTGCAAAAAATTATACTTATTTATATATTGTGTACTTGTATTGAAAAGGAGAACCTAATGAAAATTTTAAAATTGTTTTTATAGTAGTAGCAATCATTATTGTGAGAATGGGTGATTGTTTGGCGCTGGATTGATACGCCCATCGTGCAGGGGCCTGAAGAGATGTCCGAAGGCCAGCCGGGGCGAGTGAGAGGATGATCGTTTTACCCAGGCGATAAAAATGACAAGTGGATGTAACGTAATAAAAATTTAAAATGGAGCAAACAAAATGAAACAATATTATTTCTTTATCATTGTCGCAGCCATTCTGCTGTTATCAGCCTGTGACCAGAACCAGACGGGCGGCGAGAAAGTAATGGATAATGCCAATGATATTCTCGACCGGCGGCCCGGTGAGAAAGTTCTTGATGCGACTGAAGATGTCAGTGATGAACTCAAAGGTGCTGGCAAAGAATTAAAAGAAAAAATTAAAGACGCAACGAATTAAGATGCTTCGCTGTATCGCTTTTTCTTGATCTTTGCATTGCCGGTGATTCCTGGCTTTGATGGTAATGCAGATATCAACATACATGACAGTATGGAAAGAACGGCAGTGCTGCTATTGTCAGCCAGAGGATCGTCATGAAATCTGAAATTCAAGCCGGAATTCATTAACAAAGGAGAAATATTATGAGTTCGAAAGAAGCCTATAAACAAAAAATTGAAGCCGAAGTGGAGTTAGCACAAGCCAGGTTGGCTGAATTGAAGGCCAAAGTGAAGAATTCTGCAGCCGATGCTCGCATCGAGTATGAAAATCAAATTGGAGATCTTGAACAAAAGATTGACGCTACGAATGCCAAGCTGAAAGAACTGAGCGAAGCCAGCGAGCATGCTTGGGAAGATCTTAAGGACGGTGCAGAGCGCGCGTGGAGTACATTAAGTCATGCTGTTAAAGATACTGCAGCCAAGTTAAAAGAAAAGATTTAAAGACTGAAGGGATGCGGGAATTTGATAATGAGGGGCGCTCCAAAATGAAAATGATGCGAAGAATTGCAGCCAGTGGAGTAACCATGGCAGTGATAGCCGGTTTAATCGGCTGTTCGGGAATGTCGGCGCGGGATAGAAACACTGCAATCGGTGCGGGTGTCGGTGCTGTCGGAGGCGCCGCCCTCACGGGTGGCAGTGCTCTCGGAACGGTTGGTGGTGCAGCGGTCGGTGGCGTTATAGGTCATGAAGTGGGCGATAAAAAGGATAAAAAGTAGCGTTCGTGTGAATAGTGAGCTGAAACTCAGAAATATGTATTCTTTTTTATTTTTAAGGATTTTCCTTAGTCAAAATTAAGTCATTTGCTTAGTGACAGAGCATGATTGCGGCTCTATCGTGAAAGCTCATTATATTTATATGATTTTAGCTTCGTGTTTGATCATGTAAAGCAAAGTCGGAAGGTACTATATCTTCTGTAGTATTAATAATGAATCAAGTTCTTGACAATAAACTCAAGTAGTATTAAGGCGTTGCAGTGGATGTAAGTGCAATAATTTGATAATCCGAATAGAGGAGTATTAATTATGACTGACACATATGATGCTTTGCAAAATAAGCTTATCGGAATTCTTTCCAAGGCTGATTACGAGCGTATTCTTCCCCATCTGGAACTAATCCATATGCCTGCTGGCGAGATTCTTTATGACTCAGGAGAAAAGTTAAATTTTGTCTATTTTCCTGTGGATTGCATCGTTTCGCATCTTTATATTACAGAGAATGGTTCCACACTTGAAATCGCTGCGATCGGCAACGATGGCGTTGTCGGTATTCCCCTTTTTACAGGGGGGAAAAGCATGCTGAATCAAGCCGTGGTGCATTGTGAGGGTTACGCTTACCGGATACAGCGGTATCGATTTATGGAAGAATTCAATCGTCACAGTACGCTGTTTCATGTACTGCTGCGCTATACGCAAGTGTACATTACCCAAACGGCACAAACAGCCGTTTGCAATCGGTTTCATTCGGTGGAACAGCGCTTCTGCCGCTGGTTGCTGCTAAGCCTTGATCAGTTTTCTTCCAGTGAATTGATTATGACCCAGGAATTGATAGCCAATATCTTGGGTGTGCGCCGCGAAGGCATTACGGAAGCCGCCGGAAAATTGCAGAAAGCAGGATTGATTCAATATAGCCGGGGGCATATTACAGTGTTAGACCGGCTGGGACTGGAAGCGCGGGTGTGTGAGTGTTATCAAGTAGTCAAGCAGGAATCTGATCGTCTACTCGCTGCTTGATTCTGTGGCAGATCAAGAACATAGCAGAATTTAGACGGAGCCGTCTTCCATGCGCTCAAAACGATATTCATATCATGCCGGGAGCATGAATTGGATAGGATGAGTGTCATATTAAGTTTGAATACAACATCAAAGCAGATTCCCGATTATTTCAGCAACCGCTTCATTCAATCCATTTTTCCCCGTGCGGTGATCACTTTGGCGATTAACGAAGAAAGCCAAACTACGCGATTCTTCCTGCACCATGGATAACAATGGCCTGCCTTATCCAGATGTGCAGCCGGCAGCATCACAATCAATTTATGGCGTTAAGGTGTTGCGTTAGAAATCAGGTATCAATAAATCCGGATTTATTTGAATCTTATGTGTTATACCGCACTGAGTCAGTAATCAATAAAGATTAATATGAAAACGTAAATAATTGTATTCGAGAAAGAAGTATATAAGTAAAGCAGCAAATTTCAGATTATGTAATTAACTGAAATTATATTTCCCAATCCAGACCATTATTACTGTTTTTTAAAATTCTTTAAAAAATGAGCCGATTCTTCTTATAGGTAAGTATCATGAAAAGTAATTTACGAATAATGGTTGCCGCAGTAGTGCTATCGTTTGGTTTGGGTATGGGAACAGTCAGCGCCACACTGATTCAACCTGTGTTTTCTCCTTCATGGAATGCAATTTTTGGCAACGATAATATAACAACCTCAACTTTCAGTGATGTTTTCAATGTCACTTTGCCATCAGATGTGCTGAGTGGCGGCGCCAGCGTGACAGGTGGTTTTAATCTTCTCGGTTTCAATGTTTTTATCGATAGCTTCTCATTGTTTGATGTCACTACGGCTACAACTGTAGCTTCAGGCGTGCCGGGTTCTTCATCGGTTTTTTCTTTTGGCTCGCTAAGCGTTTCCGATAGCTATCAACTTCTAGTAGATGGTCATCTCATCGGATCAAGCAGTAGCGGTTCCTATTCCGGTAATCTCCAGATTTCTCCAGTTCCGGAACCGGAAACATATGTCATGTTGTTGATTGGTCTTGGATTAATAGGTTTCTCGCTGCGTTGTAGAAAGACCAAAGTTTCAGTTGCATCTTTCGCATAAGTAAAGAGTTTCTCTGGAACATGGAAAGATTCTATAGAGTCGGCCATTAAACAGTTCTATTTTTCATAGCAGAGAGAGGCGGAATATGGAGATTCTAATAAATCTTTTTAATGGCCGGATCAATAAGTTCGGTGTTGTATTGGAACCCCGCTCAATGGGCGGGGTTTTGTATCTGGCATCACTTGTAACGGATGGAGAGACCGTTCGCCGGATAGCCCGGAAGAATTTGCAAGAGTAAAGACACTTCCAGTCTGTTCTTTGGACAATGCGATGAGTCCGATTCAGTAGAGATACTCAGAATCCTTGTTGTTAATTGAAATTTCGGAGGTTAATTCAAATGGATAAAAAAATGATGAAGAATTTTTACCGCATAAAATCGCGTCAGATGATGCTCATAGCCGGTGTAACAGTAATTTCCACAATCCTGATTGCAGGATGCGCAAGTATTCCGGCACCTACTGAGCAGATGGCTGTTTCAAGAGCTGCGGTAAACAATGCACTCAGCGCGGGTGGCAATGAATTTGCACCGGTACAGCTCAAGTCCGCGATGGAAAAAATGGATGCCGCCGAGCGTGCTATGGCGGACGAAAATTATGTGCTGGCCCGGCAACTGGCAGAACAAGCGCAGATTGATGCCAAACTGGCAGGAACGATGGCGCGCTCGACCAAGGCACAGAAAGCAGCCGATGCGTTGCAGGAAAGTAGTCGCGTGTTACGTCAAGAAATTGACCGTCAAGTCCAATAATTTTCAATGGAGTTTATCATGCAAAAAAACGGTTACTTTTCTATGATTCTGATTACAGCGGTTATTGTTTCCGGGTGCGGTGCCATACCGAAAAATTCATCGCTTACGGAAGCCCATAACAATTACAACATCGCACAATCAAATCCCCAGGTCACAAATATGGCAGCGCTGGAATTGAAAGAGGCTGGCATTCTTCTGGACAAAGCGGATACTGCCTTGAACAACAGGGAAAGTGATGCTACGGTCAATCATTGGGTCTATATGGCCAATCAGCAAATTGCCGTTGCGCAGGAAACTGCCAGGGGGAAATTGGCTGAATTAGCAGTTGCCAATGCCGGCGGAAAGCGTGACCAAATCCTCCTGGAAGCGAGAACGGCAGAGGCTGACGAATCCAAACGGCAGGTGGCATTTGACCAAGCGCTTATTGCTGAACAAGAAATGCAGCTCAAGGAACTCAACGCCATGAAAACGGAGCGTGGACTGGTAATCACACTGAACGATGTGTTGTTCCGTACCAATGCGGCCCAACTGGAGCCGAATGGAATGCGCACCGTACAAAAGCTGGCCGACTTTCTCAAGCAATATCCGCAACGACAGGTGTTGATCGAAGGCCACACTGACAGCACGGGCAGCCACAATTACAATCAAGAGCTCTCTGACCGGCGTGCCCATGCCGTGCGGATGGCCTTGATCGATAGCGGTGTAGGCAGTGACCGTATCGCATCACGTGGCTACGGTGAGGCTTATCCGGTTGCCAGCAACGATACTGAGGCTAGCCGCCAACTGAATCGGCGCGTGGAAATCATTCTTTCCGACGATACTGGCAACATTGGTTCACGTTAAGGAAACTCTGAATAACTGTCATTTCGAGCGTAGCGAGAAATCTATGGTATTGATTGTCAAAGATTCCTCACTTTGTCCGGAATGACATAGGGGATTGTTCAGAGCTCCTTAAGAAATAATATTCACGGGAATCCGGACGGGAGTAATCTTCATGGCTGATTTCAAAGACTGGGGGTAGGATCAGATGGGCGGAGTCTAACTTCTAATTCTGGTTCTGCGGAGTGTGCATGCAGAAAGGGTGATTGTTTACGGATTCGCAGCGGCTCCGTAGTATTCAGTCTGTATCATCCGCTTGCAGCCATATCAATCCGGTCTATAACAGACTGAAATTATTTACATTACTGGCAGGGTATGGCTATGAATGAAACCTTGGATGTTGTTATTATCGGAGCGGGCACCGCGGGTCTGGCTGCACTTCGTGAAGTGAGAAAACGCACACAGCGCTTCGTGATCATTAATGACGGTTCCTGGGGCACTGTATGTGCCCGAGTAGGCTGCATGCCGTCCAAGGCATTAATCGAAGCGGCCAATACCTTTCACCATCGAAGTACTTTTACGGAATTCGGTATTCAAGGCGCCGGCTTTCTCACAGTTGACATATCTGCTGTCCTTCGGCGTGTACGGCGGTTACGCGATGATTTCGTTGCCAGTACGGTGAAAACTACCGAGGATTTGGGTGAACGTGCCATTTCTGGGCGTGCGCGTTTGCTTGCACCAGACAGGCTGGAAGTCAATGGGCAGGTATTGCACGCACGCAATATCATTATCGCTACCGGATCGAGTCCGGTTGTGCTCAAATCCTGGAGTGCACTGGGAAAGCGGTTCTTTACAACAGATACCTTATTTGAGCAGGAAACTTTGCCTGCTCGCATGGCCGTATTGGGAATGGTTCCTATCGGTATTGAAATGGCGCAAGCGCTTTCCCGATTGGGCATTGAAGTAGTTGGATTTGGCGGTAGTCAAACAATTGCCGGTTTAACGGATCTACAAGTCAATGGGGTTGCGATAGAGCTATTGCGGCGGGAATTTTCCCTTAATCTGGGAGAGAAAGCCGAATTGTCGGTTGTTAACGACAAATTGCAAGTACGGGCCGGAAGTACGGAAGTAGCGGTTGATGGTGTTCTTGCTGCGCTGGGGAGACGCCCCAATATAGATGGCCTCGGTCTCGAAACACTGGGTGTCGCACTTGATGAACAGGGCATGCCGCCTGTTAATCCCAATACCATGCAAATAGCCGATCTGCGCGTATTTATGGCGGGTGATGCCAATGACCAGGCAGCGATATTGCACGAAGCCGCTGACGAAGGGCACATTGCAGGATTTAACGCCACTTGTTCTGCCCCCGTTTGTTTTGCACGCCGGACACCCCTTGCTATCGTGTTTGCTGATCCGGGTATTGCGGTCGTAGGCAATCGCTATCAGACGCTCGATAGTACCAAAACATTGGTTGGAGAGGTAATGTTTGATCGCCAGGGACGTGCGCGCTTAGGCCAGCATAATAAGGGCATTCTGCGCCTCTATGCTGAAGTTGAGAGTGGGCGGTTGCTGGGCGCAGAGCTGTGCGCGCCTGCAGGAGAACATATGGCCCATCTGCTGGCGCTGGCTATCGATCGTTCGCTCACAGTGCAGGAATTATTGCGCATGCCTTTCTATCATCCGGTTTTGGAAGAAGGCTTGCGCACGGCACTGCGTGCATTGGCAGAAAAACTCCCCGCTGGCAGCCAATCTGATTTGTCTACATGCGATGCATTTAAAATGGAAGCGCTGGATTGACCCGGATTCTTCCGGCGAATCCGGTTTTCCGGAAAGACTGGGATCAGTTAATGAACAGGCAGTTGGATCTTTGCATGCAGCACGGTGGGCGAAGTCATTAAGGAATAAGCGTCAAGCCTATAATTCTGTATTGCTGGAAATATTCCCTCTGTGTCGCAGAGAAGCGCAACGCCAATTTATGAAATATTCGGGCTAGAGTCGGTTTTTATGTACGCTACCGAACAGATAATTTTTTATCCGCTGGTTATTCTTTTTTTATATGAATTTTATATATATATAGCCAGACTGGATAAGGATAAACGACGAAAATAAAAATATTCTATGGTACTCTAATTTTAATAGCG
>CAZDYN010000051.1:0-10007 GCA_964509635.1 uncultured Nitrosomonas sp.
CCATAAACGATTGTTTTTTTTGTTCCAAATATCACTCAAATGTTGAATAAAATTTTAGGAATATAAAAAATAGCCAAAAAATGCTGAATGGAGTCAGTATAAGTGTAAAAAATAATTGTAAAATTTACTTTATTTCATAAAAAAAATAAATTTCCCAACCAATTTCCTGGTTGTTAAATTCTGATGTTTTTCTTGTTCTCTGAAAGTAGCAGATATTTATGGTGTAACTGAGCTACTTGTGCTCTTAAATAATCAATATCCTGATTATTAATGATAACATCATCCGCTTTCTGTGAGCGGGCTTTTCGTGAAATCTGGTTTGCCATGATCGCTTTTACCTGTTGCTTGGATAATTGACTGCGTTTGATGGTACGTGAAATTTGCTGTTGCTCTTCACAGTCGATAACCAGAATGCGTTGAATGATATTATCGTAATCATTCGTTTCAAATAATAATGGAACCACGATGATAATGTACGGGGATTGTGTTTGTGCAATTTGCCGGATAGTTTCTTTAAGAATGAGCGGGTGAAGGATTTTTTCGAGCTTGTGCCGTGAATCGCTATCCGAGAAAATCAAGTTACGCATTTTTTTTCTATCCAGAGAACCGTCCGCAGCGATGAGAGTATCTCCGAATGCATTTCTGATTGACTTAATGGCTTCGCCATACGGGCAAGTCAATTTCCGGGCAATCACGTCAGTATCGATAACATCAATACCTAAATCCGAGAAATATTGACTTGCGCGTGATTTTCCACAACCAATTCCACCCGTCAGTCCAACGATAAAAGTCATTGGTTAGAACAAGCCAAAATAAGCGTGATTCAGTTTCTCCCCCCAAAATAAAGCAATCAGCGCTCCGCCTACCAGATAGGGGCCGAACGGAATGGGAATGTTTTTATTCAGTTTGGCTGCGATGATTAGTCCGATGCCTACGACAGCACCGACCAGTGACGAGAAAAGCATGACCAGCGGAAGTATGCTCCATCCCAGCCACGCACCGATAGCCGACAATAATTTAAAATCACCATATCCCATGCCTTCTTTGCCGGTCACAAGTTTAAAGCACCAGTAAATCGACCACAAGGAAAGATAGCCTGCTGCAGCGCCAATAATCGCTGATTGAATATCCGTAAAGCCGTTGTTCAGATTAACCAGCAGACCTATCCATAGGAGCGGCAACGTTATGTCATCAGGCAGCAATTGCGTATTCAGATCGATCACGGCCAAGGCGATGAGCGCCCACACGAAAATTAATGCTGCAATGGCCATCAAACCATAACCATACTGCCAGGCAACAAAACCGCTCATTAACGCCGTTATCGCCTCTACCACGGGGTAACGGAGTGAAATGGGCGCATGGCACCCGGAACAGCGCCCCCGTAAAATAAGATAGCTGATAATCGGAATATTCTCCCAGACGGCTATTTTATGCCCGCACTGAGTGCAGGTCGAGCGAGGGGTAACGAGGTTAAATGCCGGAAGCGTATTGACCGTTTCACCCCGCAATTCGGCGCATTGTTGTAACCAGTTTCTTTTCATCATTTCGGGCAAACGATATATCACAACGTTTAGAAAACTACCGACCATTAAACCGGTTGCTGCGACAAATGCAATAAAGAAAGCAGGCGTATCTTGCAATATGGATAGAAATGACATGGGTTATATTGAATAAATGAGATTTAACTCGAAGAGCCGGATTTAACCGACAACCATACCCATTTTAAAGATGGGTAAGTACATGGCAATGACCATGCCGCCAATCAGCGTTCCAAGCACCACCATAATCATCGGTTCCATCAGACTTGAAAGTGCGGCAACCGCATCATCAACTTCCGCTTCGTAGAAGTCAGCGATTTTGCCCAGCATCGAATCGAGCGATCCGGCTTCTTCGCCAATGGCGACCATTTGGATGACCATGTTGGGGAAGACATTAGTGCTGGCCATCGAAGACATCAAACTATTGCCTGTGCTGACATCCAGTTGTATGTTTTTGGTGGCCTCATAGTAGATATAATTTCCTGCGGCGCCTGCGACAGAATCCAGCGACTCCACCAAAGGAACGCCTGCCGCAAACATGGTTGAAAGTGTACGTGACCAGCGTGCAATCGTGGCTTTACGAATCACTTCGCCGAAGATGGGCAGTTTCAGTATCAGGCGATCCATGACGCGCTGCATTGAAATTGATCGTTTCCAGGTATAGAGGAAAGCATGAATCCCTCCTCCCAGGATACCGATAATGGCCCACCAGTAAGCAACGAAGAAATCCGAGATGGTCATTACAAGTAACGTTGGCGCAGGTAGTTCGGCGCCGAATCCTTCAAATAGATCTTTGAAGGCCGGAATTACAAAAATCATGATGATAGCGGTAATGATAAAAGCGACGACAATAATCGAAATGGGATAAAAAAGCGCGGATTTGATTTTCCCTTTAATGGCCTGAATTTTTTCTTTGTAGGTGGCCAGGCGATCTAAGATGCTATCCAGAATACCGGCTGCCTCACCTGCACCCACAAGATTGCAGTAAAGCGCATCAAAGTAAAGCGGATATTTGCGAAAGGCATCCGTCAGATTACTCCCTGTTTCTACATCAACCTTGACATCCGCGAGCAATTTGCTCAAAGCGCGATTGCTGTGTCCTTTGCCTACGATATCGAAGGCTTGTAATAACGGTACGCCGGATTTCATCATGGTAGCCAGTTGACGTGTAAAAAGTGTGATGTCTTTGTCAGTAATTCGGCCACCTGACTGTGTTTTTTTAATTTTAGTGACTTTGATACCTTGGCGGCGTAGTGTCGAGGTAACAATGACTGTTCCGGCTGCGCGCATTTCACCTTTAACTGGCTTGCCGGTTTTATCCTTTCCTTCCCATGAGTAATTAATTTCTTTTAGTTTCTTTTCTGTGTGCGCTGTCACAGTAGCCATCATTAACTCCTTAAAACTGGGGGTATTCATGAAATTCATACACTGACTTGAAAACATTGCAGAGAGATACAATCGATAGTAATGCCGAGAGACAACTCTGAGTTCGTGCGCGGTTAACGGCACAATTTTGTATATTACTGAGTGCTAATTCGATATTGGCTTGTTAGAGAATTGAAACGGTCAGAGATTCAATTCCGGATTTCACCGATTGTCAGTTTGAGCAGCTTTAACGCCTTTATCAACGGTTGGGTACAATAAGCTGACATGCAATTCTTGTTTTATTCTTCGATTTTTAAGCCGCCTGGATTCTTTCATGAAAGATAACATACCCGGTGATATTTGTTCGTAAGCTTGGCTGCGGGTGATGCGAGGAGGGCGTGGTAAAGCAAAATGATCTGCCACCAGATCAAAATACTCTCCCATCTTGAGGTGGGAGTCGTCGCACGTGTGATAAACCCTACCTGGTTTTGCGTATCGCAGGGCGGCATAAATGATTCGCGCAAGATCATCGGCGTGAATGTGATTGGTATAACTGTCTTCGGTATCCAGTAATGCGGGATGACCTGCACGTAAACGTGCCAATGGCAATCTGTCCGCTGCATAAATGCCGGGTACGCGCAGAATGGACACGGGGATATGGTTGCGCTTTCCCCAGTTACGGATTTGTCTTTCTGCATCAACGCGCCGGATGGCCCGTTCATTTTCCGGATGAACCGGTTGCGTCTCGTCAATTAACGCGCCGTGGCAGTTTCCGTAAACCCCGCTGGTACTGATATAGATGAATCGTTGTGGTAAAATCGGCATGTGTTTTTTTGTCCGTCTGGTTAAAGCAGACAGTAGATGCGCAGTTCTAGGATCGCGCAATCCTTGATCGGGCGGAGGAGCCAAGTGCAATACCAGTTGCGCAATTCCAGCGAGCTTCTCAAGACTCTCCGGGGAATCTAAATTTCCGTAAACCGGGATAACGCCATGTGACCGCAATGGGCCGGTGCGATCCAGGCTACGATATAAACCGAGAATCCGGTAATGTTTTTGTAATAAGGATGCTGTCCGTAGAGCAATATCACCACATCCGGCGATTAACAGTGTTTTTTTCATATTAGCCATTTGTTTTTAATTATTATATTTTTTATCTGTCTGTTACTCAATGCCGCATCAGATCATTATTCAGCCCAGCGGGCATGTTCTACAAGTTGAATCTGGAGAAACCATTCTTGAAGCGGCTCTGCGTGAAGGTTTTTCGCTGCCTTACGGTTGCCGTAATGGTTCCTGTGGAATTTGCAAGGGAAAAATCATACAGGGAACCGTGGATTATGGACGGCATAGTGAAGAAACTTTAACCGAGAAAGAGAAGCGGGAGGATAACGCATTGTTTTGCTGCGCATCTCCATTGACCGATCTGGTTATCGAATGCCATGAAATCGGTGCGACCAAGGATATTGAGATTAAAACCTTACCGTGTCGTGTGCACAAGCTTGAACTCGTGGCTCCCGATGTCATGATTATTTCTCTGAAACTCCCCGTCAACCAGCGATTGCAGTTTCTGGCCGGTCAATACATTGATATTTTGCTCAGCGATGGAAAACGCCGGAGTTTCTCGCTGGCAAATCCGCCGCATGATGATGAGTTTCTGCAATTACATGCACGCAATTATCCGGGAGGGGTATTTGCCGAACATGTATTCACGCGCATGAAAGTCAAGGACATTTTGCGTTTCACCGGACCGCTCGGGTCGTTTTTCCTGCGTGATGCGCCCGAAGATACTGCTTCGATCATCTTTCTTGCAAGCGGTACAGGGTTTGCACCGATCAAGAGTATTCTTGAGCATGTTTTTTATCAGGATCGCAGCCGCAATCATAAAAGGAAAATGGTGCTTTATTGGGGCGCACGCACGAAAGCTGATTTATATCTGGCTGACTTGGCGGAAAGCTGGCAGCATCAGCATGATAACTTTACTTTTATTCCTGTTCTGTCCGAACCCTTGCCGGCGGATCACTGGAAGGGGAGAACAGGTTTGGTGCATGAAGCGGTTATACAGGATTTTAGCGGTCTGGAAAAACATCAGGTATACGCTTGTGGCGCTCCTGCCATGGTAAAAGCTGCGTATCATGATTTTACCAATTTTCGCGGTTTATCAAAGGACGCCTTCTTTTCCAATATATTTACCCCTTCAACCAGTAATCCCCCTGTCGTGCAAGACCCCTAGCATTCAGTTCAGTTGCTTAAGTGTTAATTCAAGCCCCTTGTTATAATGATTCATTGCCAATTCATGTTTACCTAGTTTTTCATTTAACTGCGCTAATGCAAAGTGCGCTTTATGCCCGGATTCAACAGACAAACTGGCCTCTAAATAATTTTGCGCTTTACCCCAGAGCTCGCAATGCGTGCAGAGACGGCCGAGTGTTAGCAGCAGTTGCGCGTTATTGGGGTGTGATCTTAGCCAGACTTCGGCACATTCAATTTGTCTGTTGACGTGATAATCCAGGCATTCCGCATAAAGTCCGATTAATTCGTTATCCCATGTGATAGGGACGTTCTGTTCAATAATGTGGTTGGCCATTGCACAGTTACCCAGTGAAATATAGGCGCGCGCGGCCGCGGCGGAAAGTTTGCTATCCATTTTTTCTATGGGCGATATATGTTGCCAGTACTGATTCAAGGATTGCAAATCAGAGGCTTTGCTTTTGATATTTTGTATCTGCGCTTCGTATTTTAGTTTCTTAATCAGTGCCTTGTTGGCTGACGGGCGTTTTGCCAGTATGTTGATCAAATCAATCGCGGCATCCCAATTTCCTGCTTGCTGTTGAGCTTCCAGTTCCAACTGGAGAATGGCGGATGATTGCAGTCCGCCTTCCGAGTACAGTGATTGCAGCACTTCAAGCGCTTCCTGATGCCGTCCGTCTTTTAGCAGGAACTCGGTTTTAGCGGCCAGACACAACGATCTTTCATTTGATGCTTGATCAAGCGCGCTGTCCAGATATTGATCACGCGATGCGGCATCGTCGAGCATTTCGGCCGAACGGGCTGCAATAACCGCGCTGATGGCTTTTGCTATCGGTACATCGGTTAATTTTAATGCAATGGCCGTGTTTTTTTGCGCCTTAATATAATCGTCTTCAAGATAGGCCTTCAGACCGGACAATAACATTTCGTCGGCTTTTTTGTGGCGGTGGCGTTGGCTGTACCCGAATATCCCCAGAATGAAGCGGACCAAGACATAGAAAACGAAGAATGCTGCGGCTGCTGCAATTATGAATTGATCAAGCGGTAATTCCAGTTGGTAGGGCGGCATCTCTAATAGAGCACGCCCTGTCGTATTTTTAGCGGCCAGTGTGACAGCTACGGCAGCAGCAAATAGTGCCAATAGCCAAAGTATCAGTTTCATATATTCTCCTCATGGCAGTAGAGTCGGTCATTGTTAATATTGAACCATAGATTGCAAATTACGTAGACATCCGTTCTGACAAGTACAAGCAGTGTGACAAAATGCTCTGATTCAGCTTTGTTCCGAGTGCTTCTTTCCATATTTCTCTTAAGTTGTCCTATTTCCTGACAGCCTGAAAGTATGTTTGCAGGCTTTCCAATAAACCTTCGTCTCCAGCAGAGGATGCTTTTATGATTTTTTCCAGTCCCAATTCTTTAGCGGTTTGGGCGATTCGTTCATGAACTGTAAAAACCGGGGTCAATTTCAGTAATTGTTGGCCAAGCTTGCCTATTATGTCAAATAAATTATGTAATCCTTCACTGCTTGTGATGATCACGGCATGTATCTTGCCCTGTGACCAGGCGGCTAATAATGGTGCAGTATCGATATCCGGTTTTTTGCGCAAGTAACATTCGGCATATTCAAGGCGTGCACCCCGTTGCGTAAGTGTATCGCCTAATAATTGCCTGCCGCCGTTACCACGGAAAATGACAACATGTTGACCGGCCATCTGTTGCAGTTCTTCGCACTTAAGCAGTGCTTCACTATCGGAGTGCCCTTCCGGGATCAGCACTTCACTGACACCATATTGCTTTAAAGTGCCTGCACTGCCCTTGCCGACGGCGGCTATTCTCAAATGCGAGGGTAATGCGCGTTGCTGAATTATCAGCGGCATGGCTTTGTTGACAGCATTGGGACTGACAAAAATGGCCCAATCGAAAGTATCCAGGCGATCGATGATGTGATTTAAAGATTTTAAATCAGCGATATCGGTTATCTCCAGCACCGGAACTAATATCGGGTTGCCGCCAATAGCACGGATGCCTTCTGCAAGAAAAGCGGATTGACGTTCCGGACGAGTGACCAGTACATTAATACCGGTGAGTTGTTTACTTGCAGGCAACGTTATTTCCAGCCATCTGCCGGAACCAAGGCTGCCAGGATTTCATCGGCGCCTTTTTTAATGAGTTTTTGCGCCAGTTGTTGCCCCATAGCGATACCCGTTTCCGGTTTGCCGTTCAATGCGTCGCTGACAATGCGTCTGCCATCCGGTTGCGCTACGAATCCGCGCAGTTGCAGTGTGCCGTTGATAATTTCAGCAAACGCTCCCAGCGGTACCTGGCAACTGCCACCCAGTACGCGGCTCATGGCGCGTTCGGCTTCGACGCAATATGCGGTTTCCGGGTGATGCAGCGGTTGCAAAAGTTCAACCAGGTCTGTCCGGTCAGCACGGCATTCGATGCCTAGAGCGCCTTGGCCGACCGCGGGTAAACTTTGTTCAGGATTCAACAGAGCAGTGATCCGATCGGATAATCCCAGCCGCTTTAAGCCGGCTGCGGCCAGAATAATCGCGGCATATTGTCCTTCATCGAGTTTGCGTAACCGGGTTTGCACATTGCCGCGCAAGGGCTGCACCTGGAGATGCGGGAATTGCGCGCGCAATTGACTTTCGCGCCGCAAGCTTGATGTGCCGACGATGCTGCCTTCGGGTAACGTATCCAGGCTGGTGTACCGATTGGAAACAAAAGCATCACGAGGATCTTCACGCTCCGTGATAGCGGCCAGCTTGAATCCCTCGGGCACATTCATGGGCATATCTTTCATGGAATGCACGGCAATATCGGCGCGGCCATCTTCCAGAGCTTGCTCGAGTTCCTTGATGAACAGGCCTTTTCCGCCAATTTTTGATAAGGATTGATCCAGTATCTGATCGCCGCGTGTTGTCATGCCGAGTATGCTGATTTCAGTTTGCGGGTATAATTCGCCTAAACGTTTTTGAATGAACTTGGCTTGCCACATGGCGAGTAAGCTTTCTCGCGATGCGATGACGATTTTCTGGGGAGATAAAAGTGAATTGGGCATTAATAATATAAAATGAAAAAATTACAAAAAATTCTTAATGGTAGTCATTTTAGCATGGCCGATACTGACTTGGCTTGCCGCAAGTGCGTACCGGGTTCATTTTTAATCGTGGGTGTGTAATGCAATGAGTGCTGCTAATTCAGAGAATGAGGGTGCCAACAATAAATTGGTGAATGATAAGGACTTGCCATTGCGTGAGGATATCCGTTTTCTCGGACGCATGCTGGGTGATACGTTGCGTGAACAGGAGGGGGACAGTGCGTTTGAACTGGTTGAGAATATCCGCCAGACTGCGATTCGCTTCCATCGGGATCAGGATCCAGCGGCGCGGCATGAGCTTGATGCGATACTCGCGCGGTTGAGCGATAAAGATTCATTGCCCGTTGTGCGCGCATTTAGTTATTTTTCATTACTTTCCAATATCGCTGAGGATGTTCATCATAACCGGCGGCGGCGCGCGCACCTGCGTGCAGGGTCTTCACCACAGGCCGGCAGTGTCACATTAGCCCTGGAGCGGGTGCTGGAAAAACGCAATGACATTACCGTGCTGGCGGATTTTTTCAATAAAGCGGTTATCTCGCCGGTTCTGACTGCACATCCGACGGAAGTGCAGCGAAGAAGCATTCTGGACTGTCAACTAACCATCGAGCGGCTGCTGAAAGAGCGCGCGCGTACCGAGCTGACGCCTAATGAGCTGCGTCATAATGAAGATAGCTTGCGTGCCACCATTCAGATTTTGTGGCAGACCCGCATGTTACGTTCGACCCGCTTGTCTGTGTATGATGAAATTGAAAATGGTTTGGCCTATTACAGCTATACTTTTTTAACCGAAATCCCCTACATTTACGCCAAAATAGAAGACCTGCTGGAGCGGCGTCTCGGAAAGGACGCACCTTATGTGGCTTCATTCCTGCGCATCGGCAGCTGGATCGGCGGTGATCGTGACGGTAATCCCTTTGTCACGCATGAAGCGATGATGCGTGCCCTCGAACGGCAATCATCGCTGGCTCTGGATTTTTACCTGGATGAAGTCAATAAAATCGGGCGCTCAATGAGCCTGACCGAGCGCTTGGTCAAGGTCAGTGATGAAGTCAAAGAACTGGCGGCTGCGGCCCCTGATATTCCCAACCGGTCTGACGAGCCGTACCGGCGGATTTTTCTCAGCATCGGCGCGCGTCTCGCGGCTACCTCCCGGCAATTCGGGCATCCGGTTACGCAATACAGTCCGGTGGAAGCCGGCAAGCCCTATGCGGACAGTGCCGAGTTTCTGCATGATCTCGACGTTATCATCAATTCACTGAAACAACATAAATCCTCCTGGGTGGCACGCGGTGCGCTACGCAACCTGCGCCGCGCCGTGGATGTGTTTGGCTTTTACCTGGCGCCGCTGGATATGCGCCAGCACAGCAAGATACACGAACAGGTCGTGGCTGAATTATTTGCGCGTGGCGCGGCACAGGACAAGGACTACTTGCAGTTGAGCGAAGCGGAGCGTATTGAATGGCTGTTGACAGAAATCAGCAGTCCGCGCCCTCTGTTTTCTCCTCATCTTGAATATTCCGAAGTCACTCAAACCGAGCTGCGTATTTTGCAATGTGCGGCGGAAATACAGCAGCGTTTCGGGCGTGCGGCGATGCCCAATTACATCATTTCCATGACAACCGGTATTATTAACGTACTGGAAGTCGCATTGTTGCTGCAGGAAGTGGGTCTGTTGCAAGCGGGAGAAAATCCTCAATTACACCTGAACATCATTCCGCTGTTCGAGACGATCTCGGATTTACGCAGTTGCAGTG